>JBIHZQ010000053.1:0-14395 GCA_044231345.1 Flavobacterium sp. | reverse complement strand
TTAGAAGTCGTGCAAGAAATTATCAATTACCATAAAACTATTGAGCTTTCAGAAGAGGCAACTGCTACCATACAAAAATGTAGAACCTATTTAGATACTAAAATGGAAGCTAATGAAGCAGCTATTTATGGAATTAACACTGGATTTGGATCACTTTGTAATGTAAAAATTTCGAACGACAATTTAACAAAGCTTCAGGAAAATTTGGTTCGCTCACACGCGTGCGGCATAGGGGAGGAAGTTCCTGTTACAATAGTGAAAATCATGCTCTTATTGAAAATTCAGTCCCTGAGTTATGGATATTCGGGGGTGCAACTGGCTACCGTACAACGATTAGTTGATTTTTATAACAACGATATTTTCCCGGTTATTTATTCTCAAGGTTCGCTTGGTGCATCAGGAGATTTAGCACCATTAGCCCATCTTTCATTGCCTTTAATTGGTGAAGGCGAGATTTATGTAAATGGAGAAAAAATGAGTGCTCAAAAATTAGAGTTGATTTTTGGATGGAAACCCATACAATTACAATCAAAAGAGGGGTTGGCCTTGCTTAATGGTACCCAATTCATGAGTGCATACGGTGTTCATATTTTACTAAAAGCTACAAAATATTCCTATTTAGCTGACTTAATTGCTACCATTTCATTGGAAGGATTTGATGGCAGAAAAGAACCTTTTAATGAGTTAATTCATTTTATCCGACCCCATAAAGGCCAAATCAATACGGCGTATAGAATCAATGGTTTTTTAGAAGGAAGCGAAATTATTGAACAAAATAAAACTCACGTTCAAGATCCCTATTCATTTCGATGTGTTCCCCAAGTTCATGGTGCTTCAAAAGATGCCATTGACTATGTTAAGAAAGTTTTCAAAACCGAGATAAATTCAGTTACCGACAATCCAAATGTATTTATTGAAAGCGATCAGATACTTTCTGGCGGTAATTTCCATGGTCAGCCATTGGCTATTTCATTAGATTTTTTAGGAATTGCATTATCAGAATTAGGCAGTATTTCGGAACGGAGAACCTATCAATTAATTTCAGGATTACGAAATCTCCCTGCTTTTTTAGTGGACAATCCCGGGTTGAATTCTGGATTTATGATTCCACAATATACCGCCGCAAGCATTGCCAGTCAAAACAAACAATTGGCTACTCCGGCAAGTGTTGATAGCATAGTTTCTTCAAACGGTCAAGAAGACCATGTGAGTATGGGTGCCAATGCGGCTACAAAAACATTAAAAATAATGGAAAATGTGGAACGTATTCTAGCCATTGAATTGATGAATGCGTCACAAGCAATAGAATTTAGACGTCCGTTGCGTTCCAGTGATTTTATTGAACAATTTTTAAAAGCATATCGCTCGGAAGTTCCTTTAGTTAAAGAAGATCGAATTTTGCATTACGATATAGTGAAAACCATTGATTTCTTGGACAGTTTCGTAATTGAAGATTTAGAATTCTAAAAACTATTAATTTTTATATTTAAAATTTTTCTCGATTGCGATAATCATTTCCATCGCAATATCTTTATTGGTTGCTCCTTCAATACCTTCCAATCCAGGGGATGAGTTTACTTCCAGTAACAAAGGTCCTTTTGAAGAACGAATGATGTCCACCCCAGCCACTTTTAAATTCATGGCTTTGGCTGCACGTATTGCAATTCTTTTTTCTTCAGCAGTAACTTTGATTACGGATGCCGTTCCTCCTAAATGGATATTAGCACGAAACTCTCCAGGAAGTGCTTCACGCTGAATAGCTGCGACCACTTTGCCATCAATTACAAAACAACGAATGTCTTTTCCGTTGGCTTCCTTGATAAATTCCTGTACTAGAATATTAGCATTTAAACTTTTAAACGCATTAATTACACTTTCTGCAGCCTTTTTGGTCTCTGCCAGAACCACCCCTTTTCCTTGAGTTCCTTCTAGTAATTTTACAATTAAAGGAGGTCCGCCCACCATTTTTATCAAATCGTTGGTGTCTAATGGAGAATTTGCAAAACCAGTTGTTGGGATGTCTACCCCATGATTTAGCAATAATTGCAAGGAAAACAGTTTGTCTCTCGACTGGGTTATCGCGGCTGCTGAATTGAGACAAAACACCTTTAAAGCTTCAAACTGTCGCGTCAGCGCACACCCATAAAAAGTAATGCTAGGGCGAATTCTTGGAATTACGGCATCAAAATCATTTAAAATTCTTCCGCCACGATAATGAATTTCAGGATTGGTGGCGTCTAATTTCATGTAACATTCTTTGATGTTTAAAAAATGCATTTCGTGACCGCGCATTTCGCCCGCTTCCATGATTCTTTTATTACTGTATAATTCAGGATTACTGGCAAGAACACCTATTCGCAATCCCGATTTTACTCGATCAGAAGTAAGATATAATTCTTTAAGGCTTTCTGTAGTAGGTTGGCCTAAACGGTATTTTTGTTCTGGATCAACTAACACACGACCACTCATTGCTTCTCGTCCCAAAAGCATTCTAAAACCCATTGAATCTCGATTGGTTAACGTCATTTCGATTGACCAAGTGGAAGTACCAATTTTTAAATTAGTACGAATCACATAACGTTGTTCTCTAAAACCGCTAGAGCTTTTAACGATTCTTTTATCTACTAGCAGTGCTTCGCAATGAATTACAGTTCGGACATTATTTTGAATGGGGTTGATGTCAAATTTCACCCAACTTTCATTATCTTTTATAAAAGGCGCGATGTTAATGGCATGGAGTGCCGATGTTTTTGCACCAGAATCTACTCGTGCCTTGATGGTTGGAATGCCTAATTCTGGAAACGAACACCATTCCTCACTACCTAATATTACTTTTTGTTCTTGCATGAAATTACTGTAAATTGAATCCTTAAATAATTTCCAAATGTAAATATTTGTTTTAATATAAACACCCAAAACCCATAGATATTAAATTAATTGAAGATTAGTTCATAGCCTACTATTTATTTAGTATTTGGAGCGAATTGTACTCGCATTTTTGGAATTGCAATTCTTGCTTTTAGCTTAATCTTTCTTGTGCGCAACGAGGATACCGCCTTGACCTGACTGCCGGTAGGAAGGTTGGGGCTAATGGATATCTTGTTTTCTTTGTTTTTAAAAGTTAGCCACAGATTATACGGATTTAAACGGATTTCAAATATTCTTACTTATAAAAAACAATGTGGGAATCTACCAAAAAAATTACAAGAATGTTTTGTTTTATTTAATAAAAGTTACAATTTATTATAAATTAATTATATAAATTAGCCTGATTACAAATCAATAACTATGCAAGCAAAACCATTTCTAAAATGGGCAGGTGGAAAAAGTCAATTAATTTTGTGACAGTCCGTTACTTCTATCAAACTATTCCTTATGAATGGAAATTTAGCTATTTAGTCATTTAGACGAAGGAGAAATGACAAAACTAAACACATTGGTATTAGTTACGAAAGGTCATAATTAATTTGGTGATTTTAGCATCTGAAATAAATTCAAATTGACATATCTAAACGTAATTTATTAGCCCCGGTAGTAGCGGCATCCTGTTGTGGCGGGGTTCGCCGCAACAGATAGAGCGAATAACGGGACAAATCGTGTGGTAAAATAGGTATCGTTACGCTCCAGAAAAAACACATTGATATAAAAAAAAACCTACTTTTCAGTAGGCTTTTCCATTTTATGAACTTTAACTGCTAATTCTTGCGTTTCGGGATTGAGTTCCATCCGAATTTCATCGCCTGATTCAATTTTTGAAGTGATGATTTCTTCGGCTAGAGCATCTTCAACATACTTTTGAATGGCTCTTTTTAAAGGTCTTGCGCCAAATTGCTTGTCAAATCCTTTTTCTGCAATGTAGGCTTTTGCTTCATCAGAAAGGGATAAATGATACCCGAGTTCTTCCAAACGCGCGTATAATTTTTTCAATTCGATTTCGATAATCAAATCAATATCGTGTTTTTCCAAGGCATTGAAAACAATGACATCGTCTATTCTGTTAAGGAATTCGGGTGCGAAAGCTTTTTTCAATGCGTTTTCGATAATACTTTTAGAGTTATCATCTGCTTGTGATAGTTTTGCCGAGGTGCCAAAACCAACTCCCTGACCAAAATCCTTGAGTTGACGCGCTCCGATATTCGAAGTCATGATAATAATCGTGTTTTTGAAGTCGATTTTACGTCCTAAACTGTCGGTTAAAAATCCATCGTCTAAGACTTGCAACATCATGTTGAAAACATCAGGATGCGCTTTCTCAATTTCGTCTAAAAGAACTACACAATAAGGTTTTCTTCGAACTTTTTCGGTTAATTGTCCGCCTTCTTCATAACCAACGTATCCTGGAGGAGCTCCCACGAGTCTTGAAATGGCAAATTTTTCCATGTATTCGCTCATGTCAATCCGAATTAATGCTTCTTCAGAATCAAATAATTCTTTGGCTAAAACCTTCGCCAGTTGCGTTTTCCCAACTCCTGTTTGTCCTAAGAAAATAAACGAACCAATTGGGCGATTAGGATCTTTCAAACCTGCACGATTGCGTTGAATAGAACGTGCTACTTTCAACACTGCTTCGTTTTGTCCAATAACCTTATTTTGAATAAGTTCAGGCAACTTAGCTAATTTGTTGCTTTCAGTTTGTGCAATTCGATTTACGGGAATTCCGGTCATCATAGAAACCACATCGGCCACGTTGTCTTCTGTAACTACAATTCGATTATTTTTCGCGTCTTCTTCCCAAAGTTCTTGCGCAATGGCTAATTCTTTTTCAATGCGTTTTTCATCGTCTCTAAGTTTTGCAGCTTCTTCGTATTTCTGTTTTTTAACCACAGCGCTTTTTGTCTCACGAACTTCATCTAATTGTCGCTCTAACTCTAGAATTTGAATTGGCACATCAATATTGGTTATGTGAACACGAGAACCCGCTTCGTCTAAAGCATCTATGGCTTTGTCTGGAAGAAATCGTTCTGACATGTAGCGATTGGTTAGTTTCACACACGCCTCGATTGCTTCTTGGGTATAGGTTACATTATGGTGGTCTTCGTATTTATTCTTGATGTTATTAAGAATGATGATTGTTTCTTCTACTGAAGTAGGTTCTACAATTACCTTTTGGAAACGTCGTTCTAATGCTCCGTCTTTTTCAATATATTGTCGGTATTCGTCTAATGTTGTTGCACCAATGCATTGAATTTCGCCTCTAGCAAGAGCGGGTTTGAACATGTTGGATGCGTCTAAAGAACCTGTTGCTCCACCGGCGCCCACAATGGTATGAATTTCGTCGATAAACAAAATGATGTCGTCATTTTTTTCAAGCTCGTTCATCACTGCTTTCATCCGTTCTTCAAATTGTCCGCGGTATTTTGTACCCGCTACTAAGCTTGCTAAATCGAGTGTTACTACACGTTTATTGAACAAAATTCGAGAGACTTTCTTTTGAATAATTCGCAACGCTAGACCTTCTGCAATAGCTGATTTCCCAACACCAGGTTCGCCGATTAATAACGGATTATTTTTTTTTCTTCGACTTAGTATTTGAGAAACCCGTTCAATTTCTTTTTCACGACCTACTACGGGGTCTAGTTTTCCTTCTTCGGCTAATTCTGTCAAATCCCTGCCAAAATTATCCAGAACTGGTGTTTTGGACTTCTTATTGCTTTTGTTTTGAGGATTATTAAAACTTCCTTCTTTCAAACTATCGTCCTGTCCAGCGTCGTCATTAAAAGATTCAGCTCGGGGTAGATTTTCTAAAAATTCTTCTTCGTTGGTGTTTGGTGTCATATTTACATATTGTTCTTTAACCGTATCGTAATCAATTTTCAGTTTGTTTAACAACTTCGTTGTCGGGTCATTTTCATTTTTCAAAATACACAGCAAAAGGTGAGCAGTGCTAATTAGCGTATTTTGAAAAACTTTGGCTTCCAGAAAAGTAAACTTTAAAGCTCGTTCTGCTTGGCGCGTGAGATGAAGGTTTTTCTTTTCATTATTAATTTCAATGTTGGGATTTGCCGGACTAAGAATTTCAACTTTCTTGCGTAAAAAATCTAAATCTACGTGTAAGTTATTGAGTATTTCAATAGCTTTTCCGTTTCCGTCTCTTAAAATCCCTAACATTAAATGTTCCGTTCCTATAAAGTCATGTCCTAAACGAAGGGCTTCCTCTTTACTGTAAGTGATTACATCTTTGACTCTAGGTGAAAAATTATCGTCCATATGGTAGTGTAATTGTAATGGTAAATTTAGTAAATAATTACAGTATAAGCAAAAATTATACCTGATAATCCGATGTCAGCTAATTGACAAAAAAAATACTATTGGAAGCTAATTTATTTTATTAATTTATTAACCGAACGAAGGGGGTAATTTGTTAATAAATTTAGTAATAATTATCGAAAATTATACTTGAAAAACAATCGGGAAAGTATATATTAGCAAGATTTTTTTACACAAATTAATTTTTAAAATAACACAAGTATATGTCTGACGGAGAAAAGTTAATTCCAATTAACATAGAAGATGAAATGAAATCAGCTTACATTGATTATTCAATGTCGGTAATTGTATCAAGAGCGCTTCCTGATGTTAGAGATGGATTGAAACCAGTTCATAGAAGGGTACTTTATGGAATGTATGATTTGGGTGTTTTTTCGAACAAAGCCCATAAAAAATCAGCAAGAATTGTTGGAGAAGTTTTAGGTAAATACCACCCTCATGGTGACACTTCGGTGTATGATGCTATGGTGCGTATGGCACAAGAATGGAGTATGCGTTACTTATTAGTCGATGGACAAGGTAACTTTGGTTCTGTGGATGGAGATAGTCCTGCTGCCATGCGTTACACAGAAGCCAGAATGCGAAAAATTTCGGAAGAGATAATGGCAGATATCGAAAAAGAAACGGTTGATTTTCAATTGAATTTTGACGATACGTTGTACGAACCTAAAGTAATGCCAACTCGTGTTCCTACCTTATTAATTAATGGCGCTACTGGAATTGCGGTGGGTATGGCGACTAATATGCCTCCACACAATCTAACAGAAGTTATTAATGGGACATTAGCCTATTTAGACAACACAGATATTGAGATTGACGAATTAATGAACCACATCAAGGCTCCTGATTTTCCAACTGGTGGAATTATCTATGGTTATGATGGGGTACGTGAAGCTTTTAAAACTGGAAGAGGACGAATTGTCATGCGTGCCAAAGTTGGTTTTGAAGAAGTGGAAGGAAGAGAGTCCATTATAGTTACAGAAATTCCATATCAGGTCAACAAGGCGGACATGATCAAGAAAACTGCCGACTTAGTTAACGATAAAAAAATTGAAGGAATTGCGAATATTCGTGATGAATCGGATAGAAATGGGATGCGAATTGTTTACATTTTAAAACGTGATGCTACACCAAACGTTGTTTTAAACACCTTATATAAGTATACCCAATTACAGTCTTCTTTTAGTGTCAATAATATTGCCTTAGTAAAAGGACGTCCTCAGATGCTTAATCTAAAGGACATGATTCACTATTTCATTGAACACCGTCATGAAGTAGTCGTTCGTAGAACTCAATTTGAATTAAGAAAAGCAGAAGAACGAGCACATATTTTAGAAGGTTTGATTATCGCTTCTGACAATATTGATGAAGTAATTGCTTTAATCAGAGGTTCTAAGAATACAGAAGAGGCTAGAGAGAAATTAATTGAACGATTTAAATTATCTGATATTCAATCTCGTGCAATAGTTGAAATGCGTTTGAGACAGTTAACTGGCCTAGAACAAGATAAATTGCGTGCTGAATATGAAGAATTAATGAAGTTAATTGAACATTTAAAAGCATTGCTTTCCGATGTTAATTTAAGAACCGAATTAATTAAAGAAGAATTGGCTGAGATTAGAGATAAATATGGCGATGAGCGTCGTTCTCAAATCGAGTATTCTGGTGGTGATGTAAGTATTGAAGATTTAATTGCCGATGAAAATGTAGTTATTACAATTTCGCATGCGGGTTATATAAAGCGTACTAATTTATCGGAATATAAAACTCAAAATAGAGGAGGAGTAGGACAAAAAAGTGCAGGAACAAGAGATCAAGATTTCTTAGAGCACATGTTTGTAGCCACGAATCATCAATACATGATGTTTTTTACACAAAAAGGAAAATGTTTCTGGATGCGTGTTTATGAAATCCCTGAAGGTAGTAAAACCGCTAAAGGGCGTGCCATCCAAAATTTGGTTAACATCGAAAGTGACGATAAAGTGAAAGCATTTATTTGTACTCAAGATTTAAAAGATCAGGCCTACATCAAAAGTCACAATTTGATTATGGTAACCAAAAAAGGACAAGTTAAGAAAACATCTTTAGAGAAATATTCAAAACCAAGAGTTAACGGAGTGGCTGCAATTACTATTAAAGAAGGCGACGAATTGTTAGGAGCTCAATTAACCAATGGAGAAAGTCAAATTATTCTAGCTGTAAAATCTGGAAAATTAGTTCGCTTTGAAGAAACCAAAACCCGTCCAATGGGAAGAACCGCTTCTGGAGTTCGCGGAATTACTTTAAAAGATGATTCTGATGAAGTAATTGGCATGGTTACGGTCAACGATATGAACAGTGAAATTTTAGTAGTTGCTGAAAATGGCTACGGAAAACGATCTAGTTTAGATGAATATCGCGTAACCAATAGAGGAGGTAAGGGAGTTAAAACTTTAAATATTACTGAAAAAACAGGTAAGTTAATTTCTATCAATTCGGTTACTGATGCCGATGATTTAATGATTATTAATAAATCAGGACTGACTATCCGTATGGCTGTTGAAGATTTACGTGTAATGGGTAGAGCGACACAAGGAGTTAAGCTTATAAACATTAAAGGCAATGACTCTATCGCTGCAGTTACCAAAGTAATGAAAGATGATATTGCAGAAGTTCTGGTTGACGAAGAAGGAAATGTAATTGAAACCGAAGCCATTGAAAGAGTAAAACCTGTCCTTGAAATATTAGAAGACGATGGTGTAGTGGAAGATGATGAGGACGATGAGGACGTTGAATCAGAAGAAGAGGCTGATGATGAAAACGATACCGACGAAGAAGATTAATTAAAATAAAAACAATTAGAATATTATGAAACGAAACTATCTACTATTAGCTTCAATTTGTCTGATTTCTGTGAGTGTTTTTGCTCAAAAAGACCAAATTAAAGCTGCAGAAAAAGCTTTAAAAAGCGGTAATGCTATTGAAGCAAAGCAACTCTTAGCTCAAGCAGAGCCTTTATTAAGCGCTGCTTCGGATACTGAAAAAGCTACCTATTTTCTAGTTAAAGGAAATACTTGTATAGATATTGCTGCAAAAGGAACTGATGTTTTTCAGAATCAACTAGAAGCTTTAAAAGCATTTAAAGAAGTTATTGCTATTGAAAAAACTTCTGGTAAAGCAAAACTTACAGTTCAAGCTCAATTAGCATTAGACGGTTTGAAATCTAAATTTGTCAACAGTGCGATTGAGGAAGGAACAAAAAAGAATTATTCCTTAGCAACAAAATACTTACGCGCAGCCTATGAATTAGACCCAACTGATGTAGAAAAATTATACTATGCGGCTAATTATGCAGTAAATGCTAAAGAGTATGATTTGGCTTTAGCCTATTATCAAGAGTTAAAGAAATTAAATTACACGGGCGAAGGAATGCTCCTTTATGCTACTAATAAAGAATCGAAAGTAGAAGAAGCGTTTTCTACAAAACAAGAACGTGATATTTATTTAAAAGGAGGGACCCACGAAAAACCTAGGGATGAAAAAATACCTTCTAAAAGAGGAGAGATATTTAAAAACATTTCACTTTTATTAATTGAACAAGGTAAAATAGACGAAGCCAAAGCCGCAATTTCTGAAGCTAGATTAGTACTTCCTGATGATATACCCTTGATGATTTCTGAAGCAGAATTATATCTTAAGATTAATGACTTAGTAACTTACAAAAAAATTGTTTCAGAAGTATTACTTAAAAACCCAACAAATGTTGATTTAATATTCAATTTAGGTGTAATTGCCTACAATAATAAAGAATATTCTGAAGCTGAAAAGCACTACTTGCGTGTGATAGAATTAGATCCAAATTATGGCAATGCTTATTTAAATTTAGCCATTCTAAAATTGGATGCAGAGAAAGTTTTAATTGACAAAATGAATAGTCTTGGGACTTCGGCTGCAGATAATAAAAAATACGATGCTTTGAAAAAGCAAAGAGATGATGTGTTTAAAAGTGCTATTCCATATTTAGAAAAGGTTGTGAATTTAGATGATAAAAACACAGAAGCAATTAAAACTTTAATTAACGTTTATAAAGCCCTTGAAATGTTTGATAAAGCAAAAGTCTTAAAGGAAAAATTAAATTAAAGACCTACTATCATTGATATTTAAAAAAATCTCGTTCAAATGAACGAGATTTTTTTATATAATTTTTTTAATTACCCTAAGTTTATGGGTATGCCGATTAGTTTCTGCATTATAAATTCCTAAATGATCTAAACGATCAACTCTGACTTTACCACTAGCATGAATAATATAATTGTTCTCCATTATTATTCCTACGTGGATTATTTTTCCCTCTTCATTATCAAAAAAGGCTAAATCTCCTGGCTCACTTTCTTCAATAAAACTCAACGCTTCACCCTGATTGGCTTGTTGCGATGCATCGCGCCACAATTTATAACCATTAAGCTTATAAACCATTTGGGTGAAACCAGAGCAATCAATTCCAAAAGGTGTTTTTCCACCCCATAAGTAAGGAGCATTTAAATACATAAAAGCGCTAGAAATGATGTTGGGTTTTGGATTAGTTCCAACAGTAGTTTCACCCTCAAAAGTAAATTGATTTATATTAATTTCACTTTGACTAATAAATGACAATGAAGCACCAAGTGGGATAGGAATGAGTAAATTATTTTCCCCAGTAATGTATTCTATAAAATCCGAACTTAACGTGATTAAACTATTTGATAAATTAGAATAATCCAATTCGGTAATGGTTTGATATTGTTTAGCGTCTACCCATCCTTCATATTCGTCGAACTGTAATTTAATTTTTGACCATTGATTTTGGTTTTCTAGGATTTCAAAATGTTCCCCAAACAAAACTTGAGAAACGATTTCGCTTCTATCATTTGGTTCAGCCCTCAAAGGGATTATCGCTAAATTACAAATTCCGAACATTAATACGATTTTGAGAATTATTTTGATACAAATTTGGATAGTAAGGGTTAAACTCTTTCGATAATAATTGCCGAAGCTCCTCCACCGCCATTGCAAATAGCTGCAGCTCCGATTTTTGCATTATTTTGCTCCAATACATTAAGTAAAGTAACAATAATTCTTGCGCCCGAACAACCTAGAGGATGTCCCAATGAAACAGCTCCGCCATTTACATTAATTTTTTCACTTGAAATCCCAAGAAGTTTGGCATTGGCTAAACCCACTACGGCAAAAGCTTCGTTGAATTCAAAGAAATCAACATCGTTTATAGAAATTCCTGCTTTTTCTAAAGCTTTTGGTATCGCTAAAGCAGGAGAAGTTGTGAACCATTTTGGATCTTGGGCAGCGTCAGCATATCCTTTGATGAAAGCTAAAGGCTTCAATCCTAATAAATTTGCTTTTTCCTCACTCATTAATATCAATGCAGCAGCGCCATCATTAATGGTTGAAGCATTGGCAGCTGTTACCGTTCCGTCTTTGGTAAAAACGGCGTTTAGCGATGGTATTTTATCTAATCTAACATTGGTGAATTCTTCATCCTTGGTAACCATTAGTGGTTCGCCTCTTTTTTGAGGAACTTCTACTGGTACTACTTCATTATCAAATTTTCCAGCTTCCCAAGCATTTGTTGATCTCGTATAGGATTGAATGGCAAAATTATCCTGATCTTCTCTTGTAAATCCATATTCTGAAGCACATAAATCTGCACAAACCCCCATTGCGTTGGAGTCGTAGGCGTCTGTCAATCCATCTTTTTGAAGACCGTCTTGCAATGAGGCAGGGCCAAATTTATATCCGTTTCTAAGATGTACATAATGCGGAATTAAACTCATGTTTTCCATTCCACCAGCAACAACAACATCGGCATCTCCGGCAATAATTGCTTGTGAACCTTGCATTACAGCCTTCATTCCAGAGGCACAAACTTTATTTATGGTAGTTGCTATTACTGACTTTGGTAGCCCTGCATAAAGCGCTGCTTGTCGTGCAGGTGCTTGTCCAACTCCAGCCTGAACAACATTTCCCATCAATACTTCGTCCACTAATTTTGGATCTAAATTAATTTTACTCATAGCTCCTTTTATTGCGGTAGCTCCAAGCTGAGGGGCACTTACATTTGACAATGCTCCCATAAAGCTTCCAATAGGTGTTCTGACGGCTGCTACAATAACGACTTTTTTATTCATGAGGTGTGTTTTCTGTTTTAAGTTGCGAATTTAATCATTTTGAATAAATATTAAATTAGATTTCTAATAATATTACTATTGTAGTTATTGGATTGATAATAAGTGCATGAAGTCAATAAAAAAGCTAGTCATTTGATTGTTAATGTATTTACTCGTAGGATTAAAAAAAAAGATAAAAAAGACATTATTTATTTGTAAAATATAGTTTAGAACACTACATTTGCAACCGCTTAAATGGAAGATTATTCTTCAATGGAGAGTTGCCTGAGTGGCCGAAAGGACATGTTTGCTAAACATGCGTATGGGAAACTGTACCAAGGGTTCGAATCCCTTACTCTCCGCTTTTTTGCTTTCGGGGTGTAGCGTAGCTCGGTTATCGCGCCTGCTTTGGGAGCAGGAGGCCGCAGGTTCGAATCCTGCCACCCCGACAAATGGACGCATAGCTCAGCTGGATAGAGCACCTGCCTTCTAAGCAGGCGGTCGAAGGTTCGAATCCTTCTGCGTTCACGAGTTGAACCAAAAGCCTCTAGATTTCTCTAGAGGCTTTTTTATGCATATTATCAATTAAATTGAACTTTTTTCAAATAGTAAAGGTAAAATTTAAATATAAATTATTTTCATCAATCAAATCAATATTACTTTTTGTTAATCTTGAAATGTAAATATATCCAATATCAAACTTTACTGCTGAATTTGGTTTGTATGATAAGTTTGTGAATATTCTATTATGGTCAAACATATGTTGGGCATCAGCTCCAGTTGTATTTATTAAAATTTCATCTCCAATTGCTACGTTATAATTTGAATTATAATCATATCTAAAAGCAAGTCTATTTCGTAAACGAGTTGTATTTTCTATGGAACCTTCAAAAACTCTATATTCCATTGCGGTTCTATCAACAACAAAAAATTTAAGTGCTAATCGGTGTTGTAATTCAATTGATGCTGTGAAGCGGTATTCGTGAGTAGGTTTTGCAACTGCATCACTTTCTTTTTGTATGATTTTGTAATTCGAAAAATAGGCAAATGGTGATATGGCATAAACTACATCTTTGTTTTGCTTGTAATATATCCAAGTTCTGAAGGTGTACATTAGATTTTTGTTGAAAAGGTTATCGCTTTCAAAATCATTCTGCCTTCGGTGTTGCAATTCTAAATCAGTTTTTATTTTGTTGGTAACAGGAACACTTAATGTAGTTCTGAACCAGCTATTTGTATGTTCTTGAGCAACTGTTTTTGGAGCAAAAAAGGTTACAATCACTAGTAAAATTATAGTGTTTATTTTAATTTTCATTGTTTTATTCTTTATTTTAATTGCGATTAATGAGGTAATTTGTCTCGGAAATAACCATAAACCCAAGTTCCAACAATAGCAAAGAATAAAGTTACAATCATCACGGTTACTCCAGTTCCTATTTGTGCGAAAATTGGACCAGGACACGCTCCAGTGATTGCCCAACCTAAACCAAATATTAGTCCGCCGATAATTTGTCCTTTATTGAATTTTTTATCGTGAAATTCTATTTTTTCTCCATAAATGGTTTTGATATTGAATTTTTTTATTAGAAAAACTGAAATTGCACCTACTACAACAGCACTACCAATTACACCATACATATGAAACGATTGAAAACGGAACATTTCTTGAATGCGGAACCAACTGATAATTTCGGCTTTGATGAATACAATTCCGAATAATAGACCTACTATTAGGTATTTAATATTGTGGTACCATTTGTGCTCTAAATGGCTTTCATTTACACAAATTGTGTCTAGTGAACGTGTTTCGAAGTCGGTATTTTGTTTGCTATTGTTCATATTATTATAGTTTTAAAATTAGTGGAAGTATAAAATTTGCCATTATTAATCCGCCAACGAAAAAGCAACATGTAGCAATTAGTGATGGTAATTGCAGATTTGATAAACCCGAAATTGCGTGACCGCTTGTACAACCTCCAGCATAACGT
>JBIHZQ010000052.1:0-14499 GCA_044231345.1 Flavobacterium sp. | reverse complement strand
TTCTTGGACTTGCACAAGCCTCAAAAATATATAGAAATGTTCCTGAAGTTAATTCAAAAACTACTTTTTCAATCGATGGAAATGAAGTTGCTTGGGGAACAATTGGAAATGCATCAACATCCGAAGGGTTGTTTTTTGAAACAATTAATGCAGCAGGAGTTTTACAAGTACCAATGGTTATGAGTGTCTGGGATGATGAATATGGCATATCAGTGCATGCTAAATACCAAACTACAAAGGAGAATATTTCTGAAATATTGAAAGGGTTTCAGCGGAACGATAATGAAAACGGATACGAAATTTTTACAGTTAATGGTTGGGATTACCCAAGTTTAATAGCAACCTATGAGAAGGCTTCTCAATTAGCTCGAAATGAACATGTGCCTGTATTAATTCATGTGAGAGAATTAACTCAGCCTCAAGGCCATTCTACCTCTGGATCTCACGAACGTTATAAAAACGAAGAAAGACTGGAATGGGAAAGAGAATTTGATTGCTTGGCAAGAATGAGAGTTTGGTTACTTGCAAATGAATTGGCCACAGTAAATGAGTTAGAGCAAATTGATACTGAAGCAAAAAAAAAGGTGCTTGAAGGAAAAAAAGCAGCTTGGACTGAATTTACAACACCTATAAAAAACGAACAACAAGAATTACTTACACTATTAAATTCAATTACTTTTTCTGGAGAAAATAGTTCCAAAATAAATTCATTACTATCGAATCTAGCTGGAATAAAAGAGCCTATTCGAAAAGACCTATTGGTAACTGCCAGAAAAATAATTCGATTGATACAAAATGATAGTGATAAAACAAAATTAGGGCATTGGATAATTAATTATACTCGAAAAATTCAACCTAAATTTAGTTCAAATCTATTTTCAAATTCCGATAAGAAAGTTGAAAATATCGAATCAATTGCCCCTACATATGATGAAAAATTAGAAGAAGTTGATGCGAGATTAATACTGCGAAACAACTTTGACGCACTGTTTTCAAAATACCCAGAAGTTTTAATATTTGGTGAAGACGCAGGTACGATTGGAGATGTGAACCAAGGATTAGAAGGGATGCAAGAAAAATATGGATCACTTCGAGTTGCCGATGTTGGAATTCGGGAAGCAACAATAATAGGTCAAGGAATTGGAATGGCAATGAGGGGATTGCGTCCAATAGCTGAAATTCAATATTTAGATTATTTGCTTTATGCGTTACAAATAATGAGCGACGATTTAGCGACACTTCAATACAGAACTTCAGGACGTCAAAAAGCACCTTTAATTATTAGAACAAGAGGACATCGCTTGGAGGGAATTTGGCATGCAGGCTCCCCAATGGGAATGATAATCAACGCGGTAAGAGGAATTCATGTACTTGTTCCGAGAAACATGACTGTCGCGGCAGGGTTCTACACTACTCTATTAGAATCAGATGAACCAGCTTTAGTGATTGAATGCTTGAATGGGTACCGTTTGAAAGAAAAAATGCCAACTAATTTAGGCGAATTCAAGACAAAAATTGGTAAAATTGAAGTGATTAAATCTGGAAAGGACATAACTTTAGTTTCCTATGGTTCAACTTTACGATTAGTTGAGCAGGCTGCAAAAGAACTATTAGAGGTTGGAATAGATGTTGAAATTATTGATATTCAATCACTTTTGCCATTTGATATTGCTGGAGAAATCGTGAAAAGTGTTGCAAAAACAAATCGGTTATTAATTATCGACGAAGATGTTCCTGGTGGGGCATCAGCATATATTTTGCAACAAATTATTGATGTTCAAAAAGGTTATTTGCATTTAGATAGTGCGCCACAAACATTAAGTTCAAAATCGCATCGACCTGCTTATGGAACAGATGGAGATTATTTTTCGAAACCTTCAACAGAAGATATTTATGAAAAGGTTTACGCCATGTTAAATGAGGTAAATCCTATAAAATATCCTGCTTTATACTAAAATTAATTATTAAGAGTTTTATTAAAAAAGACAAATGAAAAAACTACTGTACCTTTTTATCGGATTCTTTATTGTAATTGCTATTTCATGTTCTAAGGAAGAGGTGATGACAATGGAACAAGAGCAACAAGTGTTAAATCAAAAGTTAGCTGAAATAGTTTCAATTGCTAATAGCAGTAATTGTACCGATGCAAGTTTGTGGGAAATTTCTCCTATTGGATCTAAAGCTTGTGGTGGCCCAACGGGATATATTGCCTATTCTAATACAATTAATGAAGTTGAATTTTTAAATTTGGTAGCCAATTATACCGAAGAGCAAAATCAATTTAACTTAAAATGGGGAGTACTGTCCGATTGTTCAGTACCAACCATGCCAATTGGAGTTACCTGTATCGATAATCAACCCGTATTTATTTACCAATAAAATCCAAGTTGACTAGAATCGAGTTCCCATTTTTTGGCTTGATCATACCCTAATTTACCGTCAGAAACCACTAATGGACATTCTATGTTGTTACTATAAAGTTCACCCGTTCCTAATCCTTGTGGTCGTATGTTATTTTGTAAAAAAGTCCATTGAGCAATAGCATTTAACCCAATATTACTCTCAAGTGCTGAGGTAACCCACCATCCAATACCGTGGTTTTCTGCTAAAGCAATCCATTCTTTAGTACCACGAAAACCACCAATAAAACTTGGTTTTAAAATAATATATTGAGGCTTAATTTTTTTCAATAAAAGTTCTTTTTCTTCGTACTTAAAAATTCCAATCAATTCTTCATCTAAAGCAATTGGTAAAGGAGATTTCATACACAAATCTGAAAGAGAATTATGTTGATTTGTTTTGATTGGCTGTTCAATGCTATGTAATTCAAATACAGCAATTTGATTTATCTTGTCTAAAGCGTTTTTTTGGTCAAAAGCTCCGTTAGCATCCACTCTGATTTCTACTTCCTTTGATGAAAAATTAGCTCTAATATAATTCAATAGCTCCACTTCTTTATCAAAATCGATGGCGCCAATTTTAAGTTTGATGCACTTAAATCCAGCTTCGATTTTAGACTCAATTTGTTGTTTCATGAAGTCTTTGTCTCCCATCCAAACTAATCCGTTAATTTCAATTTGTGCTTTACCTAGCGTAAAATCAGATGGAAATAATTCAAATGGAGAATTACTCTCTAAAGATAAAAAAGCTATTTCTAAGCCAAACTGAATCGATGGGAATTCTATTAACGCCTCCCAAAGTTCTACCAGTCCAAGTTGAATATTAGCACAAGCCCAAGCTAATTTTTCTTCATAATCATCCCGATCATCACAACTTAATCCACGTAGCAAACCACATTCTCCAATTCCCTTTTTTTGACCATTTTCTATAATAATAAACCAAGTTTCTTTTTTAGAAAGCACTCCGCGGGAGGTACCCGATGGGTTTTTAAAATTCAAAAAATAGTGGTGATAGGTAGCTTTCAAAATAAAATCAATTGGTTAATAAACGTAAAATTCTATTATAATCTGGTGAAATAATTCCAGCTTTTGTAAACTCCTGAAAATCAAATTTAATTTTATCTTTCCAACTCAATGATGCGGTTACATTTTGATTTTGGTATTTTTTATAAATATCTTTTGCCGCTTTATAATCTTCATTTAATAAGTAGGCATGAGCCAAATTAACTTTTAGCAGTAAATCTGTGTTGTCAATTTTCTGACCTTCATTTAAGTATTTTAGAGCTTTGTCTAATTGTCTTGTATAGATATAATTAATTCCAATTGAACTATAATCGTCGGAAGTTGCTTTATTAGTTGCAATAACTTGCAATAAAATAGTAATCGCATCTCCGAACTTACCCTGAGCCTGAAGAAGTGATGCGTTTTTTCTGTTGGAATCATTCAGAGTACTCTCCATCCCTGAATCGACTAAACAAACTGAGCTAATCGAATTGAGAAAAGTGTCTTTTTCTAATTCCAATAATTTTTGAAATTGCGAATAGGTAAATTCCGCTTGAATTTTTGAAAGTAAACAACCGTAATACTCGTTAACATCCTCTAAATTTTTAATTACTGAGGCTGATTTACACCAATTAATTACTGTTTTTTTATTAGAAATTGTCCAACCACGACTCAATTTATGATCAACCCAAGGAACAATTTCTATCATTATTTTTTGATTCATCACCCAATTATCGCTTTCAAATGCAAACCATAAATTGGAAGTACTGCTTTGAATACACGCTGATTTATCCATTGAAAGTGTTTTGACCTCTTTATTTATTGGATTGTTTTGAACCCAACAAGCTGATTTTACTTTACCCGTTTTTTGGTATTGGCTTGCAAGTTCACTGGTGGTGAAAATAGCATACCGACATTTATCATTTCCTGAAATTTTGGACAATAAAAACAACGCTCCGGCAGAACCTTGACTAATACCCGTTGGGTCTGGTATTGATTTTAATACAGAAACTAAGCTACTAGCAATTTGTTGATTTTCATCTAATACTGTAATTCTATAAACTATTTCGGTAGTTCCAATTGGTAAATCATCCGATTTTATTACAGAAATATCTCTTGAATTTACTACTATTTCCTTAGTTGTGCCATGCTCCTTATCCCAAAAACCATCCAATTGTGCATAACAATTATTGGAAATACTACCAATAAAAAAAATAAACAGTAATTTACTTAGAAATGAATGAATCATTATGGCAATTCTTTATTTTTAATTAAATCTCTATAGTTTCTCCTATTTCTAACAGCATTAAATCTTTACCTTTTTCGAAAAATTTATTTATTGCATCTTTTTTATTAATTTCGATATAGGGGAAGGTATCAAAATGATAACCTAGAATTTTGTCACATTCTATAAAATCTGAAGCAATTATCGCATCTTCTACATCCATCGTAAAATTATCGCCAATTGGCAAAATTGCTAAGTCAAGTTTAGTTCGTAATGGAATTAATTTCATGTCCATTGTTAAGGCAGTATCCCCAGCTATGTATACGTTTTTACGTTCCCCTTCAATCACAAATCCTCCTGGATTTCCACCATAACTCCCATCTGGAAACGAACTTGAATGCACTGCTTGAACAAATTTTAACAAGCCAAAATCAAATTTCCAACTGCCTCCATGATTCATCGGATGCGTAGTAAACCCCTTAGCGGCATAGTGTCCAGCGATTTCTGCGTTAGAAACTATAATAGCCCCAGTTCTATTGGCAATAGTTTCTACATCCAAAATATGATCTTGGTGGGCGTGTGTGATTAATATATAATCTGCTTTTAATAAATCGACAGCAACTGTTTTAGCTTTTGGATTTACTGAAATAAATGGATCAACTACTACATGAACGTCTCCAATTTGAATGGCTAAAGAGGCATGTCCCAAAAATGTTATTTTCATAAATTTAAGATTAAAAGTTAGTGACAATTAAGTCAGAAATAAAAAAAATCAAACATAGGGAAAGCAGTACCGAAAGGACAAAAGTGCTTATTGCTAACTTTTTCAACTCTGGATCTAACAGGCGCGTATCTTTATTATTATAGACCCGTAATAAGTGCTGAATCATTGGGAAGTAGGCAACTACAAAAAGGTATTGATCAAAATGGAAATCAAGTATATAAGCAAAAATTAGCACTAAGACCATAGCCGTTGTAATTAGGAAATAATGATATTGTTTAGCTTTTTTACTTCCTATTTTTACTACTAACGTATTTTTATTTGATTTTTTATCCGAAATTTCATCCCGCATGTTATTTAAATTTAGCACTCCCACACTTAATAATCCGATTGATGTTGCGGGTAAAAGTAATACCCAATCCATTGTTTTAGCAAACATAAAATAAACTCCAATGGTACTAACTAATCCGAAGAAAACAAATACAAACAAATCCCCATACCCTTTGTAACCATAAGCACTATTTCCAACGGTATAGCGAATAGCTGAAGCTACAGCTAAAAATCCTAAAAGCAAAAACAAAAGAGAATATAGTAAATGATGTCCTTTGAATGAAAAATAAATAAGTAAAATAGCAGAAAGCATCGTGAGTAGCGTTGTAATAATTATTGCTTTTTTCATTTCTTTAGGTGAAATTTTACCACTTTGAATAGCTCGTTTAGGCCCTACCCGATCTTCATTATCAGTTCCTTTGATGCCGTCGCCATAATCATTTGCGAAATTAGACAGTACCTGCAAACCCAATGTAGTCAGCAATGCAAAGAAAACAATCTTCCAATTGAACATTGCTTGCGACATGGCATAAAAACTTCCTAAAATTATCCCTGAAACCGATAAAGGCAATGTTCTTAATCGGGCAGCTTCAATCCAATGTTTCATTAGTCGTGTTTTTTATTAGTTTTTTTACATCCAATTACTATCGGAAATTTCTACTGTGTATAGCCAAAGATTAACGTACTGGTTAATTTTGGTAAAGTTACCAATTTTAAAAACGATAGTACCTCCAGCCGTATGAATTTTTAAAGTCCCAACATTGGCTTTTTTATGCCAAAATAACTGAGAAGTGGTTAATGCTTGAATTCTTTTTATTTCAATAATTTGATTGCTAATGTCCCATGCACCACTTTGTTTGATAATAAATTCAGGCGTTACGAATAAACGATATTGTTTGAAATCAAAATAAATATACCCAACTATCAATAAAATATAAATGGGAAGTATAAAATAATAATTTACTAATTCTGGAACAAAATAATTTCCTAATGTTAAAAAAACTACCAATGGAAACACCACTTTTGTACCTATAGAAATTAGTAGCATCCTTATACTTGGTCGTAGTTCAACTCCCTTTTTCGGAATTTGGTCAAAAAGCAAACTCAAAATTTCATTTTGCTCATCATGGTTGCAACCAGGAACTTCGATTCCAGTTTTTTGCTGTTCCCGCTCCCCGCTTATCGCTTGTGTAATTTTCATTTCAGAAATATTCATTTTCTTTTGAAAATAATTTTGAATAATTGTCACTATTTGAACTCGCTCGGGTTTTAGAAGAGTACTTTTTGAATTGAACAATCCGTATGAAATGAGTAACGAACCTTTTTGTTTAGCAATGGAATAGTTAAAATAGTTAACCACTATTCGAATTACATTAATTAGTAATACTATGACAAACAAAAAAAGCAACATACTTAGTACAAAAGTCATCATCCTATTTGAGGATACATAGGTATTCAATTGTTCTTCTTTAACAACTTTGTTACCTGTAATTTTCTCAAAATAATCAAAAAGTGTAATTACAAACAATAATAAAAGTGAAAAACTTTTGAGGTAATTTGAGGTTAGCCCAACTTTTAGCAACGTCATAAAACTAGTGTTTAGGACTGGTTTCGCATTTTCAATTTCTATGGAATTCTCCTTTAATTCATGTATCGTTTCGCTTATATTAAAATCATTTTCTAGTAATCTAACTTTTAAAGCGATAGCCATCTCGTGGGAAATTGCTTTTATTTTAACTTCATTTTGAGCACTTCCTGCAGTATCAACATTCAATTCAAAAACCCCAATTATTCTCTGAATTAAAGATTGGTTGATTGCAACTTGTTGAATTTTATGAAGTTGTATGGCGGTTTTGGTTTTCTTTATTATCCCTTCTTCAATTATAAACTCTCTGGAAGTCTCATCAATATAAAAAGTAAAATTAAGGTATTTTAAATAAGATAATAACCCTAAAATCAATACAATAACTCCGATAAATCCAAAAAAATAAAATTTATTTAAAGTATCGTATTTAAAAAGCCAGATTAAAATTATTGGCCAAAGAGCGCGAACATATTGCTGAAAAGTAGTGACAAATAGCACTAAAATCCCAACTGAGGATTGTCTTTGTGGTTGACTAAAATTAACCGCCATTTAGAGTTGTTTTTGAATCTTTCCCATCAGAAGTTGCTTGATATTTTCGGCCTCACTTTTTTCTAATCCAGGAATAGAAATATCGCTTGATTCTCCACCAGCCGTAAATATTTCAATTTTTACTAGGCCAAAAAAACGAGAAATTAATTCTTCATGTAGCGCGACGTGTTGTACTCTATTGTAAGGTATTATGACAATATTAGTAGATAAACTTCCGCTTCTGTAAAGCACGTCATGATTTCTAAAAGCAAATCCCTTTTTTTTATACCTAATACTAGAAACTACTAGAGTAATTAGCAATATAGTACCAATTAAAACAACAATAATTTTCCAAAGTGTTGGGTTGAAAAATGTTGAATTAAATAATGAATATACCAAAGGAGTTATCACTAAAAATATAAAAAAAGCCAGGATATTACAACCTACTACAAATCTATATTTAGGATGCGGTTTTGAAAAAACTACCTCTTCATACTTTGGTAAACTTTTAATATCGATTGTCTCATTAATAAAATCTTCCATGAAAAATTAATTTGTATATATAATTATGGTAACCATTTATTCTCACCAAAATTCGGTTTGCGTTTTTCAAGAAAAGCATTTCGTCCTTCTTTAGCTTCCTCAGTCATGTAAGCTAATCGAGTCGCTTCGCCAGCAAATACTTGTTGTCCTACCATTCCGTCATCGGTTAAATTCATGGCAAATTTTAACATTTTAATAGAGGTAGGAGATTTTTGTAGAATTTCCTGTGCCCATTCGAAAGCAGTATTTTCTAATTCATCATGAGGGATAACGGCGTTCACCATCCCCATATCCATAGCTTCTTGTGCAGAATAATTTCTACCTAAAAAGAAAATTTCACGCGCTTTTTTCTGTCCCACCATTTTGGCTAAATATGCCGATCCATAGCCTCCATCGAAACTCGTTACATCAGCATCAGTTTGTTTAAAAATTGCGTGTTCTTTGCTTGCCAAGGTCAAATCACAAACCACGTGCAAACTATGTCCGCCACCTACTGCCCAACCTGGAACTACGGCAATGACAACTTTTGGCATAAACCGAATTAAGCGTTGCACTTCCAAAATATTTAGACGGTGCTGCCCATCTTCGCCAACATATCCTTGATGTCCTCGAGCATTTTGGTCGCCACCGCTACAAAATGAATATACACCGTCTTTTGAAGATGGGCCTTCTGCCGATAGCAAAACAACGCCAATAGAAGTGTCTTCTTGAGCGTCATAAAATGCTTGATATAATTCTGAAGTAGTTTTTGGTCGGAACGCATTGCGAACATTAGGGCGATTAAAAGCAATTCTGGCCACACCATCGCATTTTGCATAGGTTATGTCTTCAAATTCTTTAACCGTTTTCCATTTTATGGTATTCATAATTGAACTATTTTAATATAAAAATAAAGTAATTTATTGACCATTAGCAAAAAAAAACCACAATTAGATCAAAAAATACTAGTTTTTTATATAGTTTGACAAATTTTAATTACAAAAAATAACCTTCTACTAAAAATCGTTATTCCTAGGAAACTAAATATATTCCGTCTTCTTTAATTTCAATAAGTTGGTCTTTATACAAAGCGCCAATGGCTTTTTTGAAAGTTTTCTTGCTCATTTTTAAGACTGTTTTAATGTCTTCGGGATGGCTATTATCATTCAAACGAAGAAAACCGCGACTGGCTCTAAGTTCGTTTAGAATAATTTCAGCATTAGGTTCAATACTTTGATATCCTTGAATTTGAAGCGCTACATCAATTTTATTATCGGGACGAATGGTTTTGATGTAACCCCTCATTCTGTCACCTGTTCGAATGGCATCGTCATAAACCTCATCTTTATAAATAAGACCTTTGTGTTGCTCATTGATGATTACATTGATGCCAATTTCGGTAATGTGAGAAACAATCAAATCGACTTCTTCGCCTTTTTCGACTGTTAAATTATCATTGTTTAAAAACTGATTCGTTTTACTAGAAGCGACCAATCGATTAGTTTTTTCATCCATATAAAGATAGACTAAGTAGCGTTTGCCTTTTTCCATTGGGCGAGCTTGCTCTTTAAACGGAACTAGAATGTCTTTTTCCATCCCCCAATCCATGAAAGCACCAATTTGGTTAACATAATTCACGCGTAAAAGTGCAAATTCGTTTAATAGAATATAGGGCTCTAAAGTAGTTGCTACTGGACGTTCTTCATGATCCAAATAAACAAAAACAACCAACTCCTCGCTTATTTCAAATGCATTTGGAACGTATTTATTGGGTAATAATATATCGGATATACCTTCTGGATCAGTAATTGGGTCGCCTAAAAAAAGTCCCACTTTCGTATCGCGAAGAATGGTTAGTGTATTGTATTTTCCTATTTCAATCATGGTAATAAAGTTCTAAAGTGCAAAGGTACGAAATAGGAATTGGAAGTTTTCTAATTAACGTATTTCTTATACCAACTCCTTAAAAAACTGTAACAATACAGAATTATTTTCACGCGTTGGCGTAAAAATTTCTAGAATTGATGGTTGTTCGTTTTGGGAAAACAAATTGTAAATCGCATTTTGCAACGCATATTCGTTACTTGCAATTTGGTAATTGAAACCATACATTTTCGCCAAATGTTCGGCAGTTAAACAATGAGACGTTTCAAAAAAAGTATTAAAAACTGGTGTTTCTTGATGTCCAGGCAGGATTCTAAAAATACCCCCACCGCCATTATTGATTAAGATGATTTTAAAATTCTTGGGAATATATTGGTTCCAAAGTGCATTACTGTCATAGAGAAAACTGATGTCGCCTGTAATTAATGTTGTTTGTTTTTTATTGGCAACGGCCGCACCAATAGCGGTAGAAGTACTTCCGTCAATACCACTGGTGCCCCGGTTGCAGTAAACCTCGATGGAGGGATGGATGTCAATTAATTGTGCGTATCGAATGGCTGAACTATTGCTAATTTGCAACTGACTATTATGAGGCAACTGATTTAGGACGGTGCCAAATACTTTAAAATCCGTAAATGAAATTGTATTCAAATAAGCGGTTCTTTTCTCTTTACGAAGGGAGTTAATTTGATCATACATTGAAAAATAATTACCTTCGATGGGCTCAGTAACTGGAATTAATGCCTTAAAAAACGTATTTGGATCGGTAATAAAATGTTGGCTTAAAGCACCAAAAGTATCATAGGCGCGCAAAGTATCGATGTGCCAATGCTGTTTTGGTTTATATTTCCGTAGAAACGCTTTTATCCGTTTGGAAACCACCATTCCGCCAAAAGTGATTAGAATTTCAGGCTGAAAATCTTCAAAATCTTTGGAAGTAAATGGTGTAATTAAAGTATCTATGGTATTAATAAATTTAGGATGATGCCAGTTAGAAGTTGTTTCTGTTAAGACCACAACCGAAGTATCATTGGCGAGAAAATTCGTAATTGCATCTTCAATTTCATTGGGGTAATTAACGCCAACAAGCACTAATTTCTTTATAGATGAGTTCCAAATTTGGATAATTTCATCCGAAATTTGAATTGGCACCAACTGCTTTTCATTTGCGGAAGCGAAACTATTTTCAGGTATAGAAAGCTCATTAACAGTTTCATATAAAGGCTCCTCAAAAGGTACATTAATATGAACTGGACCCTTTTCATGAACACATATAGTTAAAGCGGTATTAATTTTATGGTCATTTTCAGGAGAAGTGCCATCGACTAAATTAGCATTATAAATTATATGATTTTGAAAAACATTTTCTTGCCGAATGGTTTGACCGTCGCCAATATCAATTTTATCCGAAGGTCGGTCGGCAGAGATCACTACCAGAGGAATTTGGCTATAAAAAGCTTCGGCTACTGCAGGATAATAATTCAACAATGCAGAACCTGAAGTGCAAATTATCGCGACTGGTTTTTGAGTTTGTTGTGCCATTCCTATGGCAAAAAAAGCAGCCGAGCGTTCATCGGCAATACTATAACAATTAAATTCGGGATGATTGACAAACCCAATTATTAACGGCGCATTTCGAGAGCCAGGGGAGATGACGATATTTGTGACACCTTTTGCAAGACAAATTTGGATAATGTTTTGCGCTAAAGGTATTTTTGGATAAATCATGTTTTAATAGGTTCAAAGGTTCAAATAACCAGTTGCAAAGGTACAAAGTTGGAAAGGTTTTTACTATGTTCTTTAAATAGTTTTATTACTTTTGATGTATAAAAATATTGTCCATGGAAATCCAAATTAGAGCATATCAAACTGATGACACCGGAGCGATATTAGAAATAATCAATCATAATATTCTTCATTCAACTTCGCTTTATGATTATTCTGTGCGAAGTTTTGAACAACAAAAAGCCATTTTAGAAGAAAAAATCAATAAAGGATTTCCTGTAATTGTGGCCGAAAGTAGCGGAGAAGTTGTAGGTTTCGGAATGTTCTCGGAATTTCGATTCAGGGAAGCCTATCAATTTACGGTTGAGCATTCAGTTTACGTTGCCAAAAATCACCTAGGAAAAGGAATTGGAAAACTTTTGTTGTCGGAATTAATTTTGTTGGCAAAATCTAAAAAATTACACACCATGATAGGCGTTATCGATTCTGAAAACGAGAACAGCATTGCGTTTCACGAGCAGTTTGGTTTTAAAATTGCGGGAGTCATTAAAGAGTCGGGCTATAAATTTGACCGTTGGCTGGATTCTGTCTTTATGCAATTATTATTATAGCCAAAGTATTAATTCTCAATCCAATTCACAATTTTAGCATCAGTTGGTTCTACGCCAGAAAGATACATTTGTTCCAATTCTCCTTTTTCATTAATTAAATATTTTTGAAAATTCCATTTCACTTTTGAATCCAATACACCATTTAATTGCATTTGTGTCAAAAACTTGTATAGTGGATGCATGTCGTCTCCTTTGACTGAAATTTTACCCATCATTGGGAAAGTTACCCCATAATTTTTTTGGCAAAAAGTAGCAATTTCGGCATTAGTTCCTGGCTCTTGCCAAAGGAAATTATTAGCTGGAAAGCCTACAATAACAAAATTTTTGTTTTTATATTTTTCGTATAATGCTTCTAAATCTTTGTATTGAGAAGTATAACCACATTTGGATGCGGTATTCACAATTAGAATTTTCTTGCCTTTGAGAGATGCAAAATTAAACTCATCTCCATTAATATCGGTAACCTTAAACTGATAAATTGTTTGTTTTTCCATTGGAATTATTTTTTCTAAAGAATTACTTTTATTAGTGTTCTGAGCATTATTTTGACAGCTTAACATCATCAATGAGATGCCTAAAATTATCATTTTCATATGATATCCTTTTTAATATTAATAAATTATTGAGTGCTTAAAATTATTTTTACTATTTATAATATTTTCTGTATTTTGGATAGGAAATTAGTCCAATTATTGAAATACCAATAAGCGATTGACCTATCCAACTTAATGAATTAGCTTCTCCACTAGCATACGAATGCAGCCCGACTAAATGAAAATTTACACCATAATAAGTAAATAATATCGAAACAAAAGCAAACATTGACATAAGATTAAACACCCATTTTCCTCGAAGTGAAGGTACAAATCGGGCATGAATTACAAATGCATAAACCATAATACTTATTAAAGCCCAAGTTTCTTTAGGATCCCATCCCCAATAGCGTCCCCAGCTTTCATTTGCCCATTGACCCCCTAAGAAATTCCCAATAGTCAACATCACCAAGCCGATTGTCAATGCCATTTCATTGATGTACGTGAGTTCTTTAATATTTAATGCCATTCTTTCTTTGTTCTTCTCCGTTGTAAATAATATCAAAACTAATGAAACAAAGCCAAGAATCATTCCTAATGCAAACGGACCATAACTTGCCACAATAACGGCTACGTGAATCATTAACCAATAGGAATTAAGTACCGGCTGAAGATTGGCAATCTGTGGATCAATCCAATTCATGTAGGCAGCCATTAAAATCATTGCCGTCACAAAACCTGAAGAAGCAACGGTTAATTTTGATTTTCGGTCAAAAGCCAATCCAAAAAACATAGTTGCCCATGCGATATAAATAATTGATTCGTAGGCATTACTCCAAGGAGCATGTCCTGAAATGTACCATCTAAGAATTAAACCTAACGTGTGCAATCCGAATAGCACAGCCATTAAAACGTGCATTGCATTAACTAAAAACGACATTACTTTAGTGCTTTTGAAAATTTGAAGTATTGAAAACAACAACATCAAAATACTTACCATCAAATACAAATAAGTCAGCTTATTAAAAACATCGTATTCATTATACAAAATTTCAGCTGTTATTTTATCTTCGGAAGGCATTACTTTGGCACCAAAATTCTTTTGATATTTTTTAATTCCTTCCAAATAGAAATCGGCTTCTTTATAGGTTCCATTTCTAGTGGCGCTTTCCAGAGCTATTAAATAAAAAGGGACTATTTGAGCCGTAAAAGTAGAATCCATACCTTTTAAACCAGAATGATTTAACTCTAAATGAGATACCCATTTATTATTTTTATCGTTCGGAATTGGAAATATTTTCAAGATGCTTCTGCTTAACGCTGAATTTAAAAGGTTCACTTTTTTATCCGTTTCAACGAAGTCTTTTTCAAAATTATTTGGATTCGCCACTTTGTAGGCTTGGTCTAAATAAGGAGATAATTTATAATTGCCTT
>JBIHZQ010000124.1:0-4631 GCA_044231345.1 Flavobacterium sp. | reverse complement strand
GGCAACCGGTTTTCCATTGCAATTTCTTGGGCTCTCAGGTTTTTTTTAGCGGTAATCGGGAACCAAGCTCCTGCTTTAACGGTGGCATCATTAGCCACTACAATACATTGTTTTCCATTTATATATCCAATCTTTACAACAACTCCGCCTGAAGGACATCCACCATGTTCAGCATACATTCCTTTTCCTACAAAAGCTCCTATTTCAACACTTTTTTCTTTAGAATCTAGTAAATAGTCAATTCGTTCTCGAGCGGTCATTTTCCCTTCGGCATGTAATTTTTCGATGCGAATTTTACCTCCACCTAATTTGATTGTTGCCAATTCTTGTTTAAGATTGGAAACTAGCAACTTATTGTAGTCTTCGTTTTTATTGAAGTTGATATCCATAAATTAGTGTTATTTTTGCTTTGGCAAGATACAAAAACCTTTGATTATATTAATTATTTTCGTCCTTAGGTTTTTTTTTACAATAGTTGAGAAAGTATTTTTTATAACTTTTTGTTATTTATAAGTTAATGATAATTTAACATTGACTCAATATATTTGCCCATCAATAATACAACTCAATATGACATTAAATAGCATTTTTCAGTTTTTAGTTCCGAAAGATAAAAAGTTCTTTCCATTGTTTGAACAAGCCTCAGATAAGTTAATAATATTAGCAGAAACACTTCACGAAGCCGTAAACGCATCAAAAAGTGAAAGGGAAGAATATTATAAAAAGATTGAGGAATTGGAAGCTTCTATTGAAGAAATCACCCATGATACCCACATTGAATTAAGTAAAAACTTTATCACTCCTTTTGATAGAGAAGACATTCACTCGTTAATAAAATCTATTGACAACGTAGCAGATTATATGCACAGTGCAGCTAGTAAAATGAGATTGTATCAGGTAGAAAAAATTACCAAATCCATTCGTAAACTAACCGAAATCAATTTAGAAGCTTGTCAATTAATTGGGGTTGGCATAAAAGAGTTGAGAGATATGAAAGACCACAAGTTTATTAAAGATACTTGTAAAAAAATTAATAAATTAGAAAGTAAAGCAGACGCGGTTTTTGATAAAGCGGTTGCCGATATTTTTGAAAACGAAAGTGATGCCAAAAATATTATTAAATACAAAGAAGTACTTTCTGCCTTAGAATCGGCTTCCGATAAATGCAAGAGTGTTGCCAATGTAATGGAACAAATTTCGGTTAAACATTCCTAGTAGTTGCTACTAATAAATTAAACTTCTATGGATTTTACGTTACTATTAATCATTATTTTTCTAGCACTGATTTTTGACTACATCAATGGGTTTCATGATGCGGCCAATTCCATCGCAACCATTGTAGCTACTAAAGTTTTAACCCCTTTTCAGGCCGTACTTTGGGCAGCGTTCTTCAATTTTTTAGCATATTGGGTATTTGGTTTTGGTGTAGCAGACACTGTTGCCAAAACCGCTCATACTTCTAGTATTAATTTAATTGTAATTTTGGCTGGAATAATTGCCGCTATTATATGGAACTTACTGACCTGGTGGAAAGGAATTCCATCCTCGTCATCGCATACATTAATTGGTGGATTTGCTGGGGCAGCCATTGCCCATGGTCTGTCAAATGTCACTGATCCTGAACATGCGGGTTTTAAAATTGTAAATTGGTTGAAAGCTGCAAAAGAAGGAGAATTGCTTCCGTCTGGAGTGGTGATTGTAATACTTTTTATTGTATTTGCGCCATTGTTAGGAATGATAATTTCGTATTTTATTTCCCTTTGGTTAATGTATTCGTCTAAGAAAAGTAGTTTACCAAAAATAGGTACATTACTATTGATGGGGTTGGCAGTTTGGTTTTTGAGCTATGTATTAGTTCCCTATGAATCGATTAAAAAACCTCGTTTTGAAAGTCCGTTTTGGAGTGTGATTACTGAACCCTCTAACATTAAATGGTTTTTAGTTGCGTTTATCTTTTTTAGTTTAGCATTTTTTAATTTATTATTTAGTTCCTTTTCTACCGCGAAAGCTGAAAAAGTATTAAAAAAGATGCAGTTATTATCTTCCGCAGCTTTTAGTTTGGGACATGGTGGAAATGACTCTCAAAAAGTTATGGGTATTATTGCAGCTGCCGTTGCGGTTTATATTAAAACCAATCCATCTACGGATATGTCAGCTGGATTCTTAGATTTAAATGTAGTTTTACCATCTGAAAAGGATGGAATAAAAATCGATGGGCACATGCCTGCTTGGATTCCCCTAATTTGTTATACGGTTATTGCTCTTGGAACTTTAAGTGGCGGTTGGAAAATTGTCAAAACGATGGGGTCTAAAATCACCAAAGTTACAGCTTTCGAAGGCGTTGTTGCTGAATCTGCTGGTGCATTAACCTTGTTTTTAACAGAACATTTTAAAATTCCAGTATCTACTACTCATACGATTACAGGTTCTATTATAGGAGTAGGGGTGACCAAAAGAGTATCTGCCGTTCGGTGGGGGGTGACCGTTAAATTATTATGGGCTTGGATATTAACCATTCCTGTTTCGGCTGTATTGGCTGCTTTAATGTATTATTTATTAAGTTTATTTTTATAAATTTACAACCTATAAAAAAAACCCACTTAAAGTGGGTTTTTTTATGTTATTTCTTTTCAGAATCAGTTACTAATCGTTTCAGCATTGCCCATTGTTTTAAAGCCATTCGAGCTTCTACAGCAGGATATCCTAACATTGTTTTTCCTGATTCGACATCACCAACAACACCAGAACCTGCACCTACAATCGCTCCACTTCCAATAGTGGTATGGTCTTTTATAGAAGCGCTTCCGCCAATGATAACACCGTCTCCCAAGGTAACAGATCCAGCTAAACCACTATTTCCTGCCATGATGCAGAAACGACCTAATTTACTATTGTGTCCAATTTGAACTAAATTATCAATTTTACATCCATCACCTAGTACTGTAGAGCTAAATTTACCCCGGTCAACACAAGAATTTGCTCCAATTTCAACCCCATTTCCAATGATTACATTCCCAATTTGTGGAATTTTTACTAAACCACGCTCTGGACACGGTCGAAAACCAAAACCATCAGCACCAATTGTTGCATTGGGATGAATAATACAGTGCGAACCAATATGACACCGTTCTCTTATTACCGCACCAGACCAAAGTATTGTATTTGAACCCACAGAACATTCATCTAAAATAGTTACGTTAGGATAAACCGTGACATTATTTTCAATTTTCACATGGGGACCGATATAACAACCTGCTCCAATTTTTGTTCCATTTCCAATAACGGCCGTTTTATCTACGACAGCTGTTGGGTGAATCTCGATTTCAAAATGGGGGGTAGGCGGCGCAAACAATTCCAATACTTGCGACATGGCTAAGTCGGCATTTTTAACCTTGATAAAAACTCTATTATCACCCGGTTCTATTGAAATATCCTCATTGACAATTGCCGCACACGCTTGTGACTTTTCCCAGAGTTTTTCATATTTTTTATGTCCAATAAAAGAAATTTGACTGGTATCAGCCACTTCTAATTGCTCTGGCGCCGTAATAACTTGAGAGGTTTTGCCAACAATAACTCCTTGTAGGGCTTCATTTATTTCTTCAACTGAGTAGGATTTCATAGGTAATAGTTAATTTGGGTTGGTATTTATTTCAAAATAAGGCAATTAGCTTCACATTTGCAAATTAGTTCGCAATAATCAATCTCCGTTATCAAAAATTATTCAAAAAACAGTTCGTTCGTAACTAAAAGAGTTCAATTTAAACAAATTTTGAACGATCAGAATATAGGTGAAAAGATTAAAAAATGCGAAAAACATAAGAGTGTTATAAAAAACAAAAAATATATTTTTTTCTGTACCAAAAATCAAAAACTATTTCTCTTCCTTCTGTCCCATCATCATTAAAAATGCTTTCAAGAATTCATCAATTTCACCATTCAAAACCCCATCAACATCACTAGTTTCATGACCTGTACGAACGTCTTTCACCAGTTTATAAGGCTGCATCACATAATTACGAATTTGCGATCCCCACTCAATTTTCATTTTTCCAGCTTCAATATCAGCACGTTGTGCCTGTTTCTTTTTGAGTTCAATTTCGTATAATTGTGAACGTAACATTTGCATGGCGCGTTGTCTGTTGTCTTGTTGTGATCTGGTTTCTGAACATTGAATCTGTATTCCCGTAGGCTTGTGTACTAATTGTACTTTGGTTTCTACTTTATTTACATTTTGACCCCCAGCACCACTGGAACGTGAAGTAGTAATTTCAATGTCGGCAGGATTAATATCGATTTCAATACTATCATCCACCAAGGGATACACATAAACAGAGGCAAAAGAAGTATGACGCTTTGCATTACTATCAAAAGGAGAAATCCGAACCAACCGATGCACTCCATTTTCTCCTTTCAAATATCCAAAAGAATAATCTCCTTCAAATTCTAGGGTTACCGTTTTTATTCCCGCGACATCACCTTCCTGGTAGTTTAATTCTTTGATTTTATATCCATATTTTTCGCCCCACATCATGTACATTCGCATCAACATTGAAGCCCAATCACAACTTTCGGTACCTCCTGCGCCTGCAGTAATTTGGAGTACGGCACTTAAAGAATCGCCTTCATCA
>JBIHZQ010000050.1:0-15117 GCA_044231345.1 Flavobacterium sp. | reverse complement strand
ATTGTTGCGCTATAAGTTTTTCCTTTTTCTAAGAAATCTAGTTTTATGTTCGAAATTCTGCTATTTTCTCCATTAACATTACCAATAAACCAATTATTGGTGCCTTTTGCTTTTCGTGCAACAGTAATATATTGTCCCGGTTCAGCTTCTAAATAAGCACTTGCTTCCCAATCAACGGCTACATCTTTAATGAACTGAAAAGCATCTGGAAAACGATTATAATTTTCAGGTAAATCAGCTGCCATTTGCAAGGGACTGTACATTGTTACATATAATGCCAGTTGGTTTGCAAGGGTACTATTTACGTGTGATGAATTTGCTGGATTAACTTTACTTAAATCCATTTCAAAAATACCTGGAGTATAATCCATTGGCCCACCAATTAATCGCGTAAAAGGAAGTAGCGTAACATGATTTGGTTTTGAACCTCCAAAGGACTGATATTCCGTTCCTCTTGCTGCTTCATTTCCAATTAAATTGGGGTAAGTTCTGGAAATTCCTGTTGGCCGAACTGCCTCATGTGCGTTAACCATAATCTTGTATTTAGCTGCTTTTTCTAGAGCATATTGATAATGATTTATAGTCCATTGACTATAATGATTCTCACCCAACGGAATAATATTTCCTACATAGCCACTTTTTACGGCGTCATAACCGTTCTCTTTCATAAACTGATATGCTTTATCCATATGCCTTTCATAATTTCGAACTGAACCAGAGGTTTCATGATGCATTATCATTTTAACCCCTTTTGATTTTGCATAATCTTTGATTTCATTAACATCAAAATCTGGATAAGGAGAAATAAAATCAAACACAAAGTCTTTAGCATGACCATACCAATCCTCCCAGCCTTGATTCCAACCTTCTACTAATACTCCGTCGAAGCCATTCGCTGCAGCGAAATCAATATGTTTTTTTACGTTTGAATTAGTAGCTCCATGTTTGCCATTTGGCTTAGATTTTGAAAAATTAGTAACTCCTAATTGAATGGAAGGATATTCGTCAGTATATGCCCAAGATGTCTTTCCTGTAATCATTTCCCACCAAACGCCTACGTACTTCATTGGCTTAATCCAAGAAATATCATCAATTTTACAAGGTTCGTTTAAATTTAAGGTCATTTTTGAAGCCAATATGTCCCTAGCATCATCGCTTACAATAATGGTTCTCCAAGGAGTGAATTGCGGAGTTTGCATATTTCCTTTATCCCCATTACTGTTTGGAGTAAGCCAAGATTCGAAAACCATTTTATCATCATCTAAGTTCAGATGCATGCAAGCATAATTGATTAAAGCCGCCTCATGAAGATTAATAAATAATCCATCGTCTGTTTTCATTAATAATGAAGTTTGCACTCCTGTAGGCGAAAAAGAAGTTTGAGAAACATTTTCAGTTATTGCTTTTTTTGATAATCCTCTGATTTGAGATAACTTAGAAGTAGTGAAATCATATTCCTGTGTGTCATAATCGCCTGGTATCCAAAAAGCAGTGTGGTCACCCGCCATTGCAAATTGAGTCTTTTCTTCTTTTATGATAAAATAAACTAAGTTTTTTTGTGTAGGAAATTCATATCTAAAACCTAAACCATCATCAAATAATCTAAAACGAATAATCAATTTTCTGTCGGTAGTTTTCTGATTTAAAGTCACCTCCAATTCGTTATAATTATTTCGGATTGAAGCAACTTCCCCCCAGACAGGTTTCCAGGTTTCATCGAAAGAACTTGTTTTGAAATCTAGAACAATAAAATCATTAAATAGTGATTTTAAATCATTTTTTAATAAAAATCCTAATGTACTTGTTTTAATTACTTCCTTATTTTTATAGTTTAACCTATAAGTTGGAACGCCATCATTTTGCAATGAAAACTCCAAGGTCAATTGATGATTGGGTGATTGTATTTGTTGTGCAAAACTTATACTACAACTAAAAAAAAGTGCTACCGTAGCAATAAAAAATTGTTTCATAACGTATTATTATTTTGTAAATCTATATTTAATTTATAGGTAATCTAATATTCGTTCAAGAGCCATTCCCCGTGAACCTTTTATCAATATTGTATTATTTTGTAATAGTAATTGATTATTGTTTTCAGAAAAAACAGAAAAGGAGTCATAAAAAAAATAGTTGGCTTTAGTTATTTTATTGGCATAAAAATAGTTTCCGATAAAATAGCACGTAATTTCTTTTTGTTCCTCTAATAACTTAATAATTGCTCTATGCTCTTTCATGCTTTCACTCCCTAACTCAAACATGTCGCCAAGAAATACTACTTTATTGTGTTTTTCTAATTGAATAAAGTTTTGAATTGCCACGGCCATACTACTTGGATTAGCATTGTAGGCATCTAAAATAATTTCATTCGAGTTTTTATTGATTAATTGTGACCTATTATTTTCAGGAATATAACTTTCAATTCCCTTTTTTATATCCAAATACGGAACCCCAAAATAACTTCCAATGGTAATTGCAGCATTAATATTATTGGCATTATACAATCCAATTAAATTTGATTTAACAATAGTTTCTGAAAAGTTGATTTCTACAAATGGGTCAGCAGCAACATTATTGATATTCAAAAACGCATTCGGTTTATTAATCCCAAATGAAATTGTTGTACATTCTTTTGTTTTTTCTACTTGTATCGGATCATCTAAATTAATAAAAACCGTTTTATTGTGTTTGCATAAGAAATCATACAGTTCACTTTTTCCTTTAATAACGCCTTCTACTCCACCAAAACCCTCCAGATGAGCCTTTCCAAAATTAGTAATGTATCCATAATCAGGTTGTGCTATTTGGCATAAAAAATCAATCTCTTTTTGATGATTTGCACCCATTTCAACAATTCCAATTTCAGTATCCGAAGTAAATGAAAGAATAGTTAATGGAACCCCAATATGATTATTCAAATTACCAAGTGTTGCTTTTGGATTGAATTTTTGTGATAAAACAACTTGAATTAATTCTTTTGTTGTCGTTTTACCATTACTTCCAGTCAGGGCAATTAGTGGGATTTTTAAATAATTTCTATGAAATTTTGCTAATTCTTGAAGCGCAACTAAGCTGTTATTTACTAAAATAGTTCTTTCGTCTATATAACATTCTGGATTATCAATAAGCACGAATAATGCTCCTTTGTCTAATGCTTCTTTTGTAAAAAAGTTAGCATCATAGTTTTCTCCTTTTATGGCTACAAAAAAGGAGTTATTTTCAATTTTTCTAGTATCAATTGAAATCGAAGTGCATTTTAAAAAACAAGTGTGAATAATTTGGACGTCCATACATAAAATCTTTAAACCATAAAAGCCCTAACTAAAGGGCTTTTATAAATATTAACTAGATACTTCTATTAGTTTCTAGGTCTTTTCTTTTTGTCTGCTTTAGAACCAACTCTAGACATTGCACATCTAAAACCGATATAATCTGTTGCCATATCTTGAGGAAAATAACGTCTTTGTGCAGGGTCTAACCAATAAGCTCTATCTCTCCATGACCCTCCTTTGTATACTCTTACATCATCATTTACTAGAGTAGTCCTTTTGTTTGAACGGTCATATTTTCTAATCATATTCCCTAAACTATCAGTTGTTACATTATGTTTAGGTGAATCATACATTCGTTTAGCATCAGTAATTTTATCTCCTTCTTCAGAACTTCCAAAATCAAAGTATCTGGTAGATTGCTTGTCACCATCTCTATAATTTCTGTTATCTGACTTATCAAAATTTATTCTCAAATAAGTTTCTTTTTCATCAACTGGTACTTGAGCAATTTGTCCTGGTGCGTTTCTTGCGATTATTCTTCCGTTAGGTAGTGTATCATAAGTAATGTTTTCTGAAGTAACTAACTCTACTTTACCATCATCACCAATTTTATTTTTTGTATAAACGTTACCTCTAAAATAGTTGAAATCACTCACTTCATCATCCACAATAGGTCGGTAAACATCGGCTACCCATTCAGCAACATTTCCTGCCATATCATATAAACCAAAATCATTTGGCGGATAATATTTAACTACCTGTGTAATATCAGCTCCGTCATCAGACCAACCAGCTATTCCACCATAATCCCCTTTTCCTTGCTTGAAGTTAGCCAATTGATCCCCTTTTACACGTCTTTTTCCTGAACGAGTGTAGCTTCCTGACCAAGGATATTTTTTTTGTCCTTTATAAATGTTATATTCTCTTTGTCCAACATCTGCTGCCGCAGCATATTCCCATTCTGCTTCAGTAGGGAGTCTGTATTCAGGATTGATTAAACCAGAAGATCTTTGTGCATAAACATTTTTTGGTTGTTTTGCGTCTGTTCCCCCTCTTGGTTTTGCTAAAGAACCTTTTCTACCTTTTAAAACTACTTTTTCATCTCCTCCAAAAGTTTTACTTGGAGCATTTAAGTACGTTTCAGTACTGAATGTACTTTCTGCTTTTACATCCAACACTTTAGCGTCTTTTTTCAAATACCCTTGTTTTTCTAATATGCTTTCATTGACACGATCAGTTCTCCATTTGCTGAACTCTACTGCTTGTATCCAATTTACACCAACTACAGGATAATCTCCATAGGCAGGGTGTCGCAAATAATTATTAGTCATCGTCTCATTATAGCCCAAACGATTTCTCCAAACCAATGTATCTGGTGAAGCCCCAACATAAATATTTTTATAATTTTCTTCTTCAGGTGGATAAACTGTTTTTAACCAATCCAAGTATTCCATATACATTTTATTGGTAACCTCTGTCTCATCCATATAAAAAGACTGAACATGTTGCTGATTTGGAGTATTATTCCAATCATGCATCACATCATCTTGAACTTTACCCATAGTAAATGTTCCACCTTCAACCATAATCATTCCTGGAGCAGCTTCTTGCTTTTTAAACTTGCTATTATATTGAAAACCTCCTTTTTTATCGTTGATTTTCCAACCAGTAGCGGTAGATGCTGTTTTTGAGTTTGACTTTTTACTACAACTAGTAAATCCTACAATTATCACTAAAGACAGTAATAATTTCACAGCCATAATTTTGTTTACTTTCATATGTTTGATAGGTAATAAATTTCGAGGCGCAATGTAATAATTTAGTATTAAACTGCAACATCTTTTTTTAAATAAAAATAATATTATGTCAAATTTTCGACATTAATTACACAACAACGCAAAAATAAAGTAAATATTACACACTATTGCATTAAAAAAATTATTTTTACGCTTGGTAATAATTTACTTCAATTTACGTTTCTTAGGTACATGAAAAAAATACAGTCCATACTATTAGTACTTATTTGCGCGACTGCATTCTCGCAACAAAGAGGGATGCAAAAAATCGAATGGATTGAAAAAAAAGCAATTTCATTTGGTTCCTACTCTATTATTGCTCCTTCTTTCAAATCAAAAAGTTTTCAATTAGATGGAGAAAAAAAAGAGGTGCTATTTACTCTTAATCTACCTTTATCGTATATAGTTCAAGAAGAATCAATACAAATCACAGACCTGATCTTTGAAACAATTACACCCGATCAATTAGGGGATTTAGCTATTGGAAGGATTCCTAATCAGATTAATCCTAAATTAATAAATAATATTGCTAGAAATAATAATGCCGCTTTTATTTCGCTTTCACCAATAATAAAAGAGGGCAATACCTTTAAACGTTTAGTTTCTTTTACTTACTCATTTGTAAAATCTCCAAATCAAGTAGCGCTTTCAGGACGTGCTGTTTCTGAAATACAAAACTCAATTCTTTCAACTGGTGACTGGTATCGATTTTATGTAGAAAAATCAGGTGTTTATAAAATTTCTAAAAATTTTCTTAACCAATTAGGATTGAATACTGCCTCAGACCCTAGAAAAATTAAAATTTTTGGAAATGGGGGACGCATGCTTCCACTTGCCAATCAAACTTTTTATCCCAATGATTTAATTGAAAATGCTATTCAAATTGTAGGAGAAAACGACGGCGTATTTGATTCGGATGATTATGTCCTTTTTTATGCTGAAGGAATTGATTCTTGGAGTGATGAAAACCAAACGCACTTAAATTTATATGATACAAAATCGTATTATTATGTTACAACCAATGGCGCTAACGGCAAAAGAACTTCTGAAATGATTCAGCCTGTTGACGCTAATCCAATCCCAATTACAAGTTTTACAGACTACCAGTTTCATGAAAAAGATTTGACTAATGTTGTGAGAACAGGAAGGAGATGGACTGGAGAAGCATTTAATATTGATAACGAACAAACATTCGATTTTACTTTTCCAAACATAATTACAACCTCACCTTTAGAACTTTTTGTGAGTGCCGCGTCTGCAGCATTCACTCCTACCGCTTTTGAAATTCAAGTTAACAATCAACTGGCGGGCTCAATGAATTTCTCAGCTCTTTCAACAAGCTCAGGAACAGAACTAACTTTTAATTCTCTCAATCAAAATTCCATTTTGCCTTCCTCTCCCAATGTAAGTGTAAAATTGAAATATAATAATAATGGAGTTCCTTCTTCAAAAGCCTATTTGGATTACATTGTAATAAAAGCTAAACGATCTTTATCCGGTTATGGAAAACAATTCCGATTTCAATATGATGCTGCCTCAACAACTGCTGGGGTAGGAGAATTTCAGTTTACCAATGCAAGTGGAATTAAACAAATTTGGGACATTACCGATCCCTATAATTGTTCTTATAGTAGTAATGAAAATCAAAGTAATTTTGCTTTTAAAGCTACCTTAGGAGAATCTAGAAAATATATTGCTTTGGATCCTACCGATTTTTATTATCCTCTCAAAGAAGCTCAAACCAAAGTAACTAACCAAAATATTAAAGGTACTATTTTCAAAAACGATTTAGGTCAATTTCAAGACATTGATTACCTAATAATCACTCCTTTATTTTTAAATTCTCAAGCAGAAAAACTAGCTAATTTTCATAGAAATTATTCTCAACTGAACGTAAAAGTGGTGAATTTAGAATCTATTTACCCCGAATTTTCTTCAGGAAAACAAGATGTGGCTGCAATTAGAAATTTAGTGAAGTATGTATATAAAAACGCATCCACTCCCGAAAAAAGGGTACGCTATGTTAATTTATTTGGCGATGCTTCTTTTGATTTTAAAGATCGAATACCTAACAACACCAATATCGTCCCAATTTTTCATTCCATAAATAGTACGTCTGCTGGAGAATCTTCTTTTGCTTCAGATGATTTTTTTGGACTGATGGACGATAGCGAAGGAAATGTAATATCCTACTTTGGAGGAATTGATATTGCAGTTGGAAGAATGCTAGTCAACACTCCAGAACAAGCTGAGCAAATGATTACTAAAGTGCTTGAATACCATGACATAAAATCATACGGGAATTGGAGAAATAATTGTGTTTTTATTTCCGACGATTCTGACAAAGCCTCTGACGCTTCTTTGCAGTTCAGACAAAACCAACTTTCGGATGTGCTTTTTGCAGAAAAACCATTTTTGAATATTAAGAAAATATTATTAGACTCGTATGTACAAGAAACATCGTCAGGAGGTAACCGTTATCCAAAAGCTAGAGAAGATTTATTTAATGCATTTGAAAAAGGGGCGTTAGTTTTTAACTATTTAGGTCATGGAGGAGAGGATGGATTGTCTGGCGAACGCATTTGGGAAAAAATAGATGGTCAGAATTTAATAAATCAATATAAATATCCTTTATTCATTACTATAACTTGTGACTTCTCAAGATTTGACAATCCCTACAGGCCAACTGCAGGAGAATACACCTATTGGAACCCAAAAGGCGGAGCGATTTCAATGATAACTACAATACGATCAATTGGTCAATACTCGGCAGAATTTTTTAATGACCAACTCAGTTCTCATTTATTTTCATACGGTTCAAATGAGTATCCATCAATGGCAGAAGCCCTTCGTTTAGCAAAAAACAGCAATCCAAACTCTTCTTCTAATGTAGTTTTTTATATTGGTGACCCTGCAATAATGTTGGCTATTGCCAAACCAAAAATACGTTTAACTAAAATAAATGACGCTCCAATTACTGGGCCTATAGACGATTTGCAATCTCTCGCCTACGTAAAAATTTCTGGCGAAGTAACTGACGAAAACAATACTCCATTAACTGGCTATTCTGGCGCTTTATCAGTAACCGTTTTTGATAAATTTGTAAATAAAACTACCATTAATAATGACGGAAATAGTCCACCTATTCCATTTAATGCCTTAGGGGAAACTATATTTAGAGGAAATGCTTCGGTAACCAATGGTGCTTTTGAATTTGGTTTTATGGTCCCAAGAGACATTCGAATTCCCGTTGGCAATGGGCGAATTAGCTTTTATTCGAAAAGAAATCAATTGCTTTTAGACAAATCGGGGTACGATTCTACCATAAAAATTGGTGGGATTAATCCTAACGCCACAGCAGACAATGTAGGTCCAAAAGCACAATTATACATGAACGACCAATCTTTTATATACGGCGGAATTACCAATGAATCTCCTTTATTACTAGCTTTTTTAGAGGACGAAAACGGAATAAATACAGCAAGCGGAATTGGACATGATATTGTTGCTATATTAGATGGCGATGAAAGCAATCCTTATGTCCTTAATGACTATTATGAAACAGAATTGGATAATTACAAAAAAGGGAAACTCCAATTCCCATTTCGAAATTTGTCAGTTGGACTTCACTCAATAACCCTAAAAGCATGGGATGTTTACAATAATCCAATCACTGCAGAAATTCAATTTATTGTAGTGGGCGATGAGACAATAACGCTAACTAATGTATTAAATTACCCCAATCCATTCGTGAATTATACGCAGTTTTGGTTTACCCATAACCGCCCTTTTGAACCTCTCGAAGTTCAAGTTCAAGTATTGACCATTACTGGAAAAATTGTATGGACAAAAAATCAAACCGTAACCACTGATGGTTTTCTTTCAAGAGAAATTACATGGGATGGTAAAGATGATTTTGGAGATAAAATTGGCAAAGGGGTTTATATTTATAAACTAACTGTAAAATCATTACTCACTAATACCAAATCAGAAAAGTACGAAAAACTTGTAATACTTTAATAAAATAGTATATTTGTTAAACCAATTTGAAAATTAAAGAATGAAAAAAATACACTTACTAATTATATGTTCAATAGCAATCCAAATTTCAAAAGCACAGGACCGTGTCATTACAACTGGTGTGCCTTTTTTATTAGTTGCTGCAGACGCAAGAGCTGCGGGTTTAGCTGATCAGGGCGTTGCCACTACCGCTGATGCTTTTTCACAACAGTGGAATCCTGCAAAATATGCTTTTTCATTGGACAAACAAGGTTTTTCTGTAAGTTATACTCCTTACTTAACTGCATTAGTAAATGACATTTCTTTAGGCCAAGTTACCTACTATAACAGAATTAATGAAAGAAGTGCATTTGCGGGAAGTATTCGTTTTTTTAGTTTGGGTGAAATCGAATTAAGACAAAATATTGACGATGTAGCTAACATAGTAAAACCATCTGAATTTGCATTTGACGGATCTTACTCTTTAAAACTAAGCGATCGTTTTTCGATGGCGGTTGCTGGAAGGTTTATTAGTTCAAGCCTTAAAATTCAAGACGCCAATAATGATGCGAGAGCAGCAAGATCATTTGCATTTGACGTTGCTGGATTCTATCAATCGGAAGAAATTGCTTATAATGACTTTAATGGGAGATGGCGTTGGGGGTTTAATTTTCAGAATTTAGGTCCAAAAATAAGTTATGATTCTAATATTTCATCTGAGGTAAATGCCAACTTTCTTCCAGCTCAAATGAAATTAGGAACTGGGTTTGATTTTGTTTTTGACGAATATAATAAAGTAGCCGTGAGTGTCGAATTAAATAAATTATTGGTACCGACTCCTCAAGATCCTGATCTCAACGGAGACGGAACAACCACCGCAGAAGAAATTACAGAGAACAATGCTAACTACAAAAAAATAGGATGGGTTGCAGGAATTTTTAAATCTTTTGGTGATGCTCCTGATGGATTTAGTGAAGAATTAAAAGAATTCACTTATTCAGCTGGTGCCGAATATTTATATCAAGACTCTTTTGCTATGCGATTGGGTTATTTTAATGAAAGTCCATTAAAAGGAGCCAGAAAATTTTTCTCTTTAGGAGCTGGATTCAAGTATAATGTAGTTAAAGTAGATGTTTCCTATTTATTTTCAGCATCTAAAGTTCAAAATCCACTTGAAAATACCTTGCGTTTTTCTTTGACCTTTAATTTTGGAGAAAAATATGATGAATATTAAACGCAACAGATAAGTATAAAAAAAATCCAAATTTCGTAACTATATAAGTTTGAAATTTGGATTTTTTTTCCAAAGCAGAAAACTATGAAAGAAATTATTGTTACTTCTAAATATACCCAATTTGATTCAATTGAGGAACTTTCTCCAATCATACAATCTTTAATGTTAGAAGCAATTGAAATTAGAAAAAAAGCCTATGCTCCTTATTCTAATTTTAGAGTAGGAACTGCCATACTACTTGATAATGGAAAAATAATATTAGGGTCAAACCAAGAAAATGCAGCTTATCCGTCTGGACTCTGTGCCGAAAGAGTGGCTATTTATCATGCAGGCTCCGTTCATCCTGATGCTAAAATTCTTCAAATGGCAATATCTGCAGCATCAGACACCAATCCAACTTTAGAGCCTATTCCACCTTGTGGTGCTTGTAGACAATCTATTGCAGAATATGAATTTAAACAAGACTATCCTATCGAAATTTATTTTATGGGTGAAAAAGGTAAAATTTTTAAATCCGATTCGTTAAAAAATTTACTTCCTTTAGCTTTTGATAAAAAGTTCTTGTAAAAAACGTAAAAATCATAAATTAAATTTTATTGCTAAACTGTAATATAGTATTTTTGCGTTTCGCAAATTTACGTTTTTATTCATTTGAATAAAATTCGATTTAAATTAAGAGATCACAGAACATTTATCAATAATAATAAAATGAAAGAAATTACAAAAGAGGTCTATTTAAAGTGGTACGAAGATATGCTACTTTGGAGGAAGTTTGAAGACAAGTTAGCCGCACTTTATATTCAACAAAAAGTAAGAGGATTTCTACATTTATATAATGGTCAAGAAGCTGTATTAGCCGGTGCGTTACACGCTATGGATCTATCTAAAGACAAGATGATTACTGCCTACAGAAACCATGTTCAACCAATTGGAATGGGAGTTGACCCAAAAGCAGTAATGGCTGAACTCCTTGGAAAAGTAACAGGGACTTCTAAAGGAATGGGCGGATCAATGCACATTTTTTCTAAAGATAAAGGATTCTATGGCGGACACGGAATAGTTGGTGCTCAAATACCTGTTGGAGCAGGAATTGCTTTTGCTGATAAATATTTTGAAACAGGCGGTGTAACCTTGACCTATTTTGGAGACGGAGCAGCACGTCAAGGATCACTCCATGAAGCATTTAATATGGCAATGTTATGGAAATTACCCGTTGTATTTATTGTTGAAAACAACGGATATGCTATGGGAACATCTGTAGAAAGAACAGCCAATCACACTGATATTTGGAAACTTGGTTTAGGATATGAGATGCCTTGCGGGCCGGTTGACGGGATGAATCCTGTAAAGGTTGCAGAGGCAATGCATGAAGCTATAGAAAGAGCACGTCGTGGTGATGGCCCAACTTTTTTAGAAATGAAAACTTACCGATATAGAGGACATTCAATGTCTGATGCTCAATTATACCGAACAAAAGACGAAGTTGAAGAATACAGAAAAATCGATCCAATCACACAAGTATTAGACGTTATTATTGATCAAAAATATGCTACAGAAGCAGAAATTGAAATCATTGATGAACGAGTGAAAAATTTGGTGGAAGAATGTGCTGAATTTGCCGAAAATTCTCCGTTTCCAGAAGTACAACAACTGTATGATGTGGTTTACGAACAAAAAGATTATCCATTCATTCCCCATAAACTATAATCTCCATGGCTACAGTAATTACAATGCCTCGATTGAGCGATACGATGACGGAAGGAACCGTAGCTACTTGGCTAAAAAAAGTAGGTGATAAAATTAACGAAGGTGATATTCTTGCCGAAATTGAAACTGACAAAGCAACAATGGAGTTTGAGTCTTTCAATTCTGGAACACTTTTACATATAGGTATACCTGAGGGAGGAACAGCACCTGTAGATTCATTGTTAGCAATCATTGGAAAAGAAGGAGAAGATATTTCTTCTTTATTAAACGTCCCAACTTCAAAAGAAGTAATACCTGAAACTAAAGAAAATAACACTAAAAACGAACCCACTACCCAACAACCAACAGCTGACTTGCCAAAGGGAGTTGTAGCAGTCACTATGCCACGTTTGAGCGATACGATGACCGAAGGAACGGTAGCAAGCTGGTTAAAAAAAGTAGGGGATAAAGTTGCTGAAGGTGACATTCTTGCTGAGATTGAAACTGACAAAGCCACAATGGAATTTGAATCATTCAATTCTGGGACCTTATTATTTATTGGAATTCAAGAAGGAGGAACAGCACCTTGCGATTCATTATTAGCCATAATTGGACCTGAAGGAACAGACATCACCGGAATTGCTGAGAATTATAAAAAAGGTGGTACTCCTGTTTTGGCTACCCCAAAAGAAGAAATAACTACATCAACTGCTGTTGGAAGTGAGAACAATGCTGTTGCAACTTCAAATGAAAGAATTTTTGCATCGCCCTTAGCCAAAAAAATAGCTGAAGAAAAAGGACTTAATTTATCACAAGTAAAAGGTTCAGGCGAAAATGGACGAATCACTAAAAGCGATGTCGAAAACTTTACTCCTACAGCATCACAAGTTGCTACTACAACTCATACACAAGAAATAACAAAAGCAGAAGCAGCACCAAAAGTATTTGTACCTTCTGGACAAGCTTTTTCTGAGGAAATCAAAAATTCGCAAATGCGAAAAATTATTGCCAAACGTTTGGCAGAATCTTTATTCACCGCGCCACACTACAATCTTTCAATCGAAGTAGCAATGGATGAAGCAATGAAGTCAAGAACGATAATTAATTCTATTCCTGATACTAAAGTTTCTTTTAACGATATGGTGATTAAAGCATGTGCGATGGCATTAAAAAAACATCCGAAAATTAATTCACAATGGTCTGAGGAAGCAATTACAATAAATCACCATGTAAACATTGGTGTTGCAGTAGCTGTTGAAGACGGATTAGTTGTTCCTGTATTGAAATTTACAGACCAAATGAATTTATCTCAAATTGGAGCTGGAGTTAGAGATTTAGCTGGGAAAGCTAAGAACAGAAAACTAGGACCCGCAGAAATGGAAGGAAGTACATTTACCGTTTCTAATTTAGGAATGTTTGGCATTACTGAGTTTAATTCGATTATTAATCAACCAAATTCAGCCATTTTATCAGTTGGTGCAATAGTTGAAAAACCTGTAATAAAAAACGGCCAAGTTGTAGTAGGAAATACGATGATGCTTTCATTAGCATGCGATCATAGAACGATTGATGGAGCAACAGGTGCTCAGTTTTTACAAACTTTAAAACAATTTATAGAAAGTCCAGTAACGATGTTGGCTTAATACTTGTTAAGTAATATTAAGAATCCCGTTTTGAGAAATCTAAACGGGATTTTTATTTGTTTTTTTCCTCAATCCAACGCGACAGGTACTTTGTACTTGTCAAAGAATGATGCCACAACATTGCTCCAAGAAAATTTTGAACGCGATGTTTTTTTAAATGAAGCATTACATGCTTAAGTTTATTGATGAATTCTTCAGAAAAAGCGGCCTTTAAGAAACGACTATTTACAATTGAAATTCCATTATTTTGAGCTTCTTTCCAAAGCACCTCATTGCTATAAAGTTCAACGGCATTTGAAGCAAATAACTCAGGATTAGTAACTATAAAACCATTCCAAGGCAAATTCCCGCTCATGGCTTCGGCACCAATTTTAGTAGTCACGCTAGGAGTACCATACTGCATCGATTCTAACAATTTTCCTTTAATTCCCGCGCCAAAACGTAACGGAGCCAACAGAACTTTTGCTTGACTAATTACCTTTTTGGCAACCTCTGCCCTTCCCAAAATATAAAAATTCTCTTTTGGATTATGCATTTGGTTTGCTTTTTGAGAAGCGTAAGCTCCATAAATATTTAACTTAGCTAATGGTAGTTCTTTTCTAATTAGTGGCCAAATCGTATCTTTTAAATATTGAACTGCATTCCAATTGGGTTCGTGTAAAAAATTTCCAATGAATATAAAATCTGTACGTTCCTCAAAAGCAGGTAAGCTATCTAAATCATTAGAATCTAATGAAGCTACAAAAAGAGGTAAATAATACAATAATGAAGTATCAACGTTAAATAAAGTGTGTAATAAATCCATTTCATACTCTGAAATAATGAGTGAAATATCACAACGTAAGACAGATGCAATTTCACGCTTTGCTAATGGTTCAGTCAATAAATCTTGAGGCAAAAACTCACGTTTTTCTTTCCACGCAGTCTGTCTCGCTATCCGTAAACAATGTAAGTCCTCTGTATCTAAAATTCTAAGAGCATTTGGGCACTGTTCAGCAACTCTCCAGCCAAATTGCTCTTCGACCATAAAACGATCAAATAAAACAATCGAAGGATTGAGTTCTTTGACGAATAAATCAAAACTAGAAGAATTTAAAGTAATAGGTTGTGTAATTATGTTACTTTTTTTTAAATCAAAAATAAATTCACTTTCTTGAGCTGCAGTCGCAAATGTTATTTGCCAACCATTTTCTTTAAACAATTGAATAAGTTGAATCATACGTCCACCTGCAGCAGAAGAATTTGGTTCGGGCCAAACCGAACCGATAATCAAAACCGATATTATCATATTCATTGTTTTTTATTACAAAACAAAATAAGTGCATTAATTAACAATCGCAAAACAACATTTAGTTTTTCTTTTGCTAAAAAGCTATAAAATCTATTTATAATAGACATTTATTTATAATTTTTATTTGATTGGGAGCTATCTAATCTCACGATTTAGTGATAAAACAAAGAACCCCAACCTGAATAGGTTGGGGTTCAAT
>JBIHZQ010000049.1:0-15120 GCA_044231345.1 Flavobacterium sp. | reverse complement strand
AGAGCATGAAGCACAAATCATTGTTTGTAATAATAATTTTCATGGGAGAACGACTACAATTATTTCATTTTCCAATGATGACAATGCTAGAAAAAACTTTGGGCCATATACCGCTGGCTTTATAAAAATACCATACGATTCAATTGCAGCATTAGAGAAGACCTTAAAAGAAAATCCATCTATAGCTGGTTTTTTAGTTGAACCTATTCAAGGAGAAGCTGGAGTTTATACTCCTCAGGAAGATTATATGCGAAAAGCAAAAGAATTATGTTTGCAGTATAATGTTTTATTTATTGCAGACGAAATTCAGACTGGTATTGCCCGAACAGGTTCCTTATTAGCAGTTTGCGGGGAGTGTTCTTGCGATTCAAAATGTGAAAAACAGTCGACTTATGCAGCTCCAGATATTTTAATTTTAGGCAAAGCATTATCTGGGGGTGCTTATCCAGTTTCTGCGGTTTTGGCAAACGATTCAGTTATGAGTGTTATTAAGCCAGGACAACACGGATCTACTTTTGGGGGAAACCCAATAGCTTCTGCTGTGGCAATTGCCGCTTTAGAAGTAGTTGCTGATGAAAAGTTAGCGCAAAATGCAAGACGATTAGGTAAATTATTTCGAAGTAAAATTAACGAATACATTCAAACGTCCACCATTGCAGTTTTGGTTCGTGGAAGAGGTCTTTTGAACGCTGTGGTCATTAATGATTCTGAAGAGAGTGATACCGCTTGGAATATTTGTTTAGCATTGCGGGATAATGGTTTATTAGCCAAACCCACACATGGAAATATAATCAGATTTGCCCCGCCATTAGTAATGAATGAAATGCAGTTGTTAGATTGTGTTTCCATAATAATAAAAACATTCAAGCAGTTCGAAAAGTAAATAAATCGATACCGTAATTAAAAAGTCTTGAATTTTCAAGACTTTTTTGTTTTTATTACCACCCAAAGAAACATTATTTTTTTGCAGTTGTGCGTTTACAATTATTTTTAGTAGTTTTGGAATTAACTTAACATAATCTACCCCATGGAAGAAACTACTACAATCGAAAATTCAGGTTTACATCTTACAGACGCCTCTAAATCCTTTCTGAGGGAAGCTACAAAATGGTCTTATTTTTTATCTATTGTTGGTTTTGTTTTTATTGGATTTATAGTATTGGTCGCTTTATTTGCAGGCACAATCTTTTCAAAAATAGGACAAATGGGTGGCGAGGCAGGAACTTTTGGAGCTATTGGGGGTACGTTTATCACCATTCTTTATTTAATAATTGCGTTGGTTTATTTCTTCCCAGTTTATTATTTATACAAATTTAGTGCTGAGGCTAAAATCGCATTTAGAGATAATGATAACGAGAGTTTAACTAGTTCTTTTGAGTATTTAAAATCGCATTATAAATTTATTGGTATACTTACCTTAATAACCTTATCCTTTTATGCGTTGATGATAGTATTTTTTCTATTAGCCGGTTTGGCCGCAATAGCATAGATGGTATTAGTTATTTATAATAAAAAAAGGTCTCATTGAGACCTTTTTTTTATTCACTTTCTTCTTGCTGATGCTTCATTTTTTCAATTAAGTTTTCCATCATTTCTTTCGTACCTTCCTCGCCGATAACTGCATAAAAATAAATATTTATGAGTAACGTTATTGCGCTCAAAACCAATCCTATAATGGAAACTATTCTTCCAATAGTTAAGTTGTTGTAATTTAAATACAACTCTGGATTTTCAGCGTACAATTTTTGGTCTTTATTGGCTAATACTAAAGCAATAATTCCTAAAACAACTCCAATTCCCCAACCGCAACAGCAGGTGATGATTGAAAGAATTCCTAATACTAAAACAGCAGTTGCATTGGGTAAGTTTCGTTTTTCCATAATAATTATTAAATGTTTGTCAATTTGTAAAAATAAGAAATTATCATAATAATTGCATTAGTAATTGCTAATCCTATGATTAATTTAGTGTAGTTTCTTTTTTTGTCAATAAAATGCAATGCCAAAATAAAACAAAATAGAAGGGAAGTGTACAAGGCCGGGAACAGTTTAAAAGCCAGAAGAAAATCTCCTTTTAAAAGAAATACAAAAGCACGTTGAGAGCCACAACCCATACATTCTATTCCGAATAGTTTTTTATTCATGCATGGAACCATATATTTTTCAAAATCCATAAGCGTGTTAATTAGCACAATTTTACGAAATTATAATCATTCCATAAATATAAGTTTATTGTTTTAAAGTTTCCTACTTTTGAAAATTAAATCAAAATTATAATGAAAAAAGTATTAATTCCAATTATGATTATTGCAATAATAATTGCGCTTCTTGAACAGAATAAAGAGGAAAAAAGCATACCTGTTTTGATAATTTCTTTTGTTGTTTTTATGTTTGGAATGATGCGATTGAGTTCAAAAACCCCAAGTAAAAATCAAGATGATACCAACGAAAATGTTCAATAAAGGAGACCGGGTTTCAGTGCTGGATGAAGCAATCGACGGAGTGGTAGTTTCAGTTCAAAACAGGGAAGTAATAATAGAAACTACCGATGGATTTTTGATGACTTTTTTTGTCAATGAAATTATTAAAATACACAATACCAATGATTTAAATAAGTCTATTGAAAGTTTTAATTCTACTATTATAAAAAAGCAAAAAGAAGAGCCAAAGCCAAGAATTTTTACAAAAGAAAAGAAGCCAAAGCACGAAATACCTGCTCCAGAATTTGATTTACACATCGAAAAGTTAGTTCAAAATTATCGTCATATGAGCAATTACGATATACTTACATTACAAACAGAAACGGCCAAAAGACATATTGAATTTGCAATAAAAAATAGAATACCTAAAATAGTATTAATTCATGGAGTTGGGGAAGGAATATTGAAAGCGGAATTGGATTTTTTATTAGGCCGATATGAAAATATAGACTTTCAAGAAGCTAATTATCAAAAATACGGATTAGGCGCAACGGTTGTTTTTATCAAACAGAACAGCAAATAAAGGTAAAGTGCTAAGGGTTTAAATGGCCGTCACGTAATTACCAAAAATATATTCTTCATAAACAAAGGAATCGCTTCCTTTCTCAAAAGTGATGTTTGTAAATACAATTTTATGATTGTAGCCAGTAAGTATTCCAGTGGTTGGATTAATAATGGCTGTGGTGGTAATTTTAACTTCTCCACTCACTCCCGATACCCCGTTCTTAGCAATCCATTCTTCGGTAACTATAGGCGTTGACGGAGGGATAACGGAACAAAAATAGGCGTCAGAAATAGTGGAATCAAAAAGACGATAAAGCACTCTGTTGGTACCATTAATGACGAATGTTCTTGGTGAATTTACGACAGTAACTTCGTTTTTAAATGCGGTTATTGGAATTTGAAGCAGTAAGGCTTCGATACCGTTTAATTTAAAAAAAAGGCCATTATTAGTTTCGCAATCTTCTACGGCTGCTGCGCTATCAAAATCAAATTTTTGCAATGAAATAGTACCTTCATCACAGCTATTAATAAGTAAACAAAGTGATAGTAGTCCGAAAAATCGTTTCATGAGGTCTAAATTTTTAACAAAAATAGAATTTTTATTCATAGCAATAACAATCAAAATGAATTTCTAATTTAATTCGATGAATCCTTCACTATTAAAAAAATAGCAACCCACTTTATATTACTATATTTGCATCGAAATATGGAATAGTACCATAATTTACCTTTAAATGAAATCAAACAAATACTTTTTAGCTGCTTTTTCTGCCTTTTTTATTTGGGGATTTTTTACGTTAGCTTTGAGGCAGTTGGAAGATTACCCTTCAATCGATATTTTATTTTATAGGATTTTTACTTGTGTATTTTTAATGGTAATCATTAATTTAATTTTTAGACGTAAAACACTTATAAAAAACCGAATCATTTTTAAAGATTTAATAGTAAAGTCCAAAATAAAAGTGATTCAATTGACATTGATAGGCGGATTATTATTAATAGCTAATTGGTTCATTTTCATCTATGTGGTTAATAAAGTAAGTGTTCAATCGGCATCATTAGCCTATCTAATTTGCCCTATATTAACTACCGTTTTTGCATTTTTCATCCTCAATGAAAGACCTAGTAAATGGCAATGGTTTGCAATTTCATTAAGTGGCATCAGTTGTATTATCATTGGATTTGATCATTTAAGGGAAGTCGCTTTTAGTATAGTAGTTGCGGCAACCTATGCTTTATATTTGATTAGTCAAAGGAAAAACAACGAGTTGGATAAGTTTTTATCGTTAACGATTCAATTGGTTTTTGTCACAATTATTCTTATTCCCTTTTATCCAAAGTTCAGCAGTGAAACACCAACAACTTCACATTTTTATGCCTATATCGTTCTAATTGCTATATTTTTTACCATCATTCCGTTGTTTCTAAATTTATATGCTTTGAAAGGAATTAGCTCAGCAACCGTAGGTATTTTAATGTACATCAACCCCATAATGAACTTTATGATTGCTTTTTTTATTTTTGGCGAACCAATTACAACATTACAATTTCTGGCTTATTTTCTAATATTAATTTCAATTATTATCTTTAATGAAAAATTAATTTTTTCTAAGAGTAGTTATTTGAAAACATCAAAGAAATCAATTATATGAAAAAAGTATATTTAGATAATGCCTCAACCACAGCACTTCGCCCTGATGTACTTCAAGTAATGATGAAAGTACTCGCTGAAGATTTTGGTAATCCATCTTCCTCTCATAGCTTTGGTAGAAATTCAAAAAATATAGTAGAGCTCTCCAGAAAAGAGATTGCTAAGGAGCTAAATTGTTCTGCCAATGAAATCATATTTACCTCTGGGGGTACTGAGGCAAATAATTGGATACTTCGATCGGCGGTAAAAGACTTAAAAGTAAAACGCATAATCACCAGTAAAATTGAACATCACGCAGTTCTTCATACCGTTGAAGCGCTTCAAAAGGAGTTTGGAATTCAGGTTGATTACGTTGCTTTACAGCCAAATGGCACGATTGATTACACTGACTTAGTCGAGTTGCTTTCGCAAAATCATAAAACATTGGTTAGTTTAATGCATGTGAATAATGAAATCGGAACCCTCTTAGCTATTGAAACTATTGGAAAAATTGCACATCAATATCAGGCACTTTTTCATTCAGACACAGTGCAATCTATTGGTAAAACTTCATTTGATTTAAAAAATTCGCCTATTGATTTTCTGGTTGCAAGTGCGCACAAGTTCCATGGACCTAAAGGTATTGGTTTTGCGTATGTTAGAAAAAATTCAGGGATACAACCATTATTATTTGGTGGCGAACAAGAAAAAGGATTGCGCCCAGGAACAGAGGCTGTCCATCAAATCGCTGGAATGTCAACTGCTCTATCAATTGCTATGTCTGAATTGAAAACAGAACAACCGACCATTTCAGGAATTAAAAAATATGCCATTAGTCGGTTTGAAACTGAGTTTCCAGATTTCCAGATCAACGGACAAGAAGACGGATTTTATACCATATTGAACATTTTACTACCACTCTCGGAAGAAAAAAATTCCTTATTATTATTTCATTTGGACATGAAAGGAATTGCAATTTCTAGAGGAAGTGCCTGCCAATCTGGAAGTTCGAGACCCTCACACGTATTGGCAGAACTACTTTCTCCATCCGATTTAAAAAAACCAAGTTTAAGAATTTCGTTAAGTCACGACTCCACCAAAGAGGATATTGACGCATTAATTGCTGCTTTGAAGCAACTCGACTAGTGCAAAGGTTGTTTTTTTAATTCCATTAATAGGTCATTAATTTTTACTTTTGCAACCGCAATATGTTGGTCTGCAGCTCCATAGTAAATGTAAAGATCTTCTTCAAAAACGGCATGACCAGTAGGAAATACGACCTGATTTACAACGCCATTAATCTCCCAATCATAGGTTGGTGAGAATAAGGGAAAGTTTAATCGGGCAATTTCAATTTCAGGTTTGTCAAGTTGTAGCAATGCTGCTTTTGCATGATAAATGCGACCAGTTAACGTTTCTTGTACCCCATGATAAATCAAAAGCCATCCAAATTCTGTTTCAATTGGAGGAATACCACCGCCGATATAATTGACTTCAAAAATATCCGTGGGATCCAGCACAATATGGTCGGATAGGTTTTTCAGGTAATCTTCCCAAAAAGAAGCGTTCAGTTCGTTCCAATTTTTGAAATAAACAATTTGAATTCCAGGCCAAATTCGATGAAGAAGGGCAAATTTCCCATTTATTTTTCTTGGAAACAACAAAACATCTTTGTCTCTAAGCAGTCTTTTTTCATCTGAAACCAACCCAATTTCAGCAAATAGATTGTAATAGTGATGGTATTTTGGGTTTAATTTTAATCCACCACAGCAGGTTACATAATTTTCATATTCTTGATAGTTTACTTTGGGAGTAATAATTCCATGTTTTTCAAAGTGAATTAAATCCTTTGAAGTTGCTAGAGCTCCCATCGCATTTATCCCATCAAAAGCCGTATAGGTAATGTAATAAGTATCTTCTATTTTTATTATTCTCGGGTCTTCCACACCTTGGGACTCATAGTCAAAATCACGATTAATTAAAGGGATTTCTTTTCGCTCTATCACATTTAATGGTCCGTCCAATTTGGCATACCCAATGGTTGATATATTGCCATTTTGCACCGCCCGATACAATAGGTGAAGCACCGTTCCCTCTTGATACACTCCAGGATTAAAAACCCCATTATTTTCAAATTCATTTTCTGTTGGACTTAATATAATCCCTAATTTCTCTACTGGTATCATGATATTTATATTTAAAATTACTATGGTTATTTTTTTGACTTTTCTTTCTTTTTAAAATACTTACGAAATAAAAAATTATGTTTCAAAGCCTCTAAATTTTCATTCAATCGATAACTTGCTTGATTAATATTTGTCATGGTTGAGTCTAATTTTTTTGTAAAATCAGCGTTGGTAGAGAGGTAATTAATTGCGCCTTCTCCCTCTTTAATTTGAGTAACAGTTGCGTTAGCATTATCGATTAATAGGGTAACTTTTTTTCCGGAATCGACCAATTCATCCACCAGGACTTTAATTTTATTGGCTACCGCTGAATCTTTTAAAACCCCAATTACATTATTATTTTGGTTCAGAGAAGTCATTAGTTGATTCAGTTTAGCAACCGTTTCAGTGGTTCCTTCCCCAGTTTTTTTAATATATTCTAATGATTTTTTCACATCAGAACCCATTAAAGTATCGTTGATTAAAAGTCCAAGTGTTCCTTTTCCTTGCTGAATTGTTTTGGTTATTTTAAGCAAATCAGAGGTAATTTGAGCAATATTTTGGTTGGTAGTATTTAGCGTATTTAATACATCATCGGTGCGAATTCGATTTACAGAGTTGATTTGGTCGTTTGATTTGACCAGTGGACTGGTACCAATTCCTGGGGTAATGTTCACAATCATATTTCCTACCAAACCGTCAGAACCAATACTGGCAATAGCATCTTTTCTAATGTGACTGAATACACTTTTTTCGATTACCATTTTCACCCGAATAGTAGTATCATTTACCATTTCTATTCCTCTTACGGTGCCAATATTTATACCGGAGTATCGAACATTATTGCCTAATTGCAACCCATTTACATTATTAAATACCGCATTTAATTGATCCGTTTGTCCAAACATTTTTTGTTTTTCACCAATAAAATAAACCGCTAATACAAATATTAGCAATCCAACTATTACAAATAGTCCCAAACGAATTTTCTCAGAAACTGTTTTTTCCATTGTTATTTATTTAAAAAAAGCACGAATTACAGGGTCAGTTGATTTGGATAGTTTTTCAAAGGTGCCTTCTGAATAGTTTTTTCCATCTACCAATAAAATCATTCGGTTTGAAATTACTCTCGCACAGTCCACGTCGTGGGTGATGATAATGGATGAGGTATTGTATTTCTTTTGAATAGACATCATTAATAATAATATTTCTTTAGCCGTTATTGGGTCTAAACCAGTTGTTGGTTCGTCATAAAGTATTATTTTAGGTTGTAAAATCAAGGTACGTGCCAATGCAATTCTCCGTTTCATACCTCCAGAAAGTTCGTTAGGCATTAAGTCAATTGCATGAGCTAATCCTACATTTTCAAGTGCTTCATTGACTAGTGGGGTAGTATCTTTCACAACTCCAAATTTCTTTTTATGCCTTCGTAATGGAAATTCTAAGTTTTCTCTCACTGACATAGAATCATACAACGCACTGCCTTGAAATAGGAATCCGATCTCAGTTCGCAATTCATCCAATTCTTCGTGCTTTAATTTTTTTATTTCTTTATCCATTACGATTATTGTTCCACTATCGGGTGCTTCCAATCCAATCAGACATTTAATCATTACTGATTTTCCTGAGCCTGATTTTCCCATTACCACTAGATTTTCTCCTTCAAATAATTCTAGATTAAATCCATCTAAAACGACGTTTGTTCCATAGCTTTTTTGTAAATCTTTTATAATTATTACTGGATTTTTTGACGTAGTAGTTGCTATCATAATTACAAATCATAAAAAATATTGGTCACAAAGACGGCAATAAAGTCAATAATAAATAATAACATTGAGGTAAATACTACTGCTGAATTTGCCGCTAATCCAACTCCTGCAGTTCCTTTAGTACAGTAATATCCTTTGAAACAACCAACTAATCCAATGGCAAAACCAAAAAAAAAGGTTTTAAATGTAGTTGGAATTAAATCGCCAAATTCTAGGCTATTAAATACTTCGTTGAAATAGAGTAAAAAAGACACATTTCCTTTAATGTTTTCCACCAATGCCGAACCATAAATTGCAATGGCATCACCAAAAAAGACTAGTATTGGAAGCATTAAAGTGGTGGCTAATATTCGGGTAACCACTAAATATTTGAATGGGTTTGTTCCCGATACTTCCATGGCGTCAATTTGTTCTGTAACTCTCATTGAGCCTAGTTCTGCGCCAATTCCTGACCCAATTCGTCCGGCACAAATTAAAGCAGTAATGATGGGACCAATTTCTCTAATTATTGAAATACTGACCATCGAAGGCATCCATGAAACGGCACCAAATTCTTGAAGCGTAGGTCTTGACTGTAATGTAAATACCAAACCTATAATGAAACCGGTTACTGCAACTAACAATAAAGACCGATTGCCCATGTTAAAACATTGACGTAAAAATTCTTTAAATTCAAAAGGTCTTTTTATAGATTCTACAAAAAAACGTTTTGCAAATTGGGCGAGTTCTCCAATCTCTTGTAAAAATAGTTGTATTAATTGTAGTAGGGCGGGTGTAGTTTTCATAGCGCTAATTTGCTTATTCTAGTTCATTTATCGCTTTTTCTCCATTTGCCCAAGAATTAATTGTGGCTATCGTAGCTGCCGCAATTCCTTCTAATGCTTCGGTCGTAAGAAAGGCCTGATGACCAGTAATGAGGACGTTAGGGTAGGAGCGTAATTTTATAAATAAATCATCGGTTAATGGCAATGCAGTTAAGTCTTTTCCGAAAATATTCTTTTCATTTTCATAGACATCTAACCCCAGGGCACCAACAGTATTATTGGCTAAGGCCGCTAGCAAATGATTGGTGTTAATTATTCCGCCTCGTGCCGTATTTAAAAGTATCACTCCTTTTTTCATTTGTTCAAAAATCAATTCATTAATCATGTATTTGGTATGAACATTTAGTGGACAATGCAGCGATAGAATATCTGATTTATGGCAAACTTCCTCCAATGTGGTGTAGCGAATACCAAGTTTGGCTTTTAAAATAGGATCTTCTATTGGATCAAATGCTATTAAATTGCACCCAAAACCTTTCATTATAGATGCAAATGCTGAACCGATTTTTCCAGTGCCAATAATTCCTACTGTTTTTCCATTAATATCAAAACCGGTAAGATGTTGTAAACGATAGTCCTGGTGCTGTATTAATTGTTGACCCAAAAGTAATTTTCTATTAACGGCAAGTAATAGTGCCACCGCGTGTTCAGCAACTGAATAAGGTGAATAGGCAGGAACATTAGCCACTTTAATAGACAGTGAGTTAGCTTTTTTTAATGATACATTGTCAAATCCAACCGAGCGTAACGCAATAAATCGAATGCCTATCTGAAGAAGTTTTTCTAGTACCAATTCAGAGGCACTATCAGAGGTAAATAGACTTACTGCATCAAAACCAGCAGCTAGAGAGACGGTTTCTTCATTAAGTTGTAATTCTGTAAATTGTATCTCATGTTTTCCAGAATTGGCATTTTCGATAGGGCTTTTATCGTAGCTGTGAATACTGTAGAAAAGCACTCTCATAGTAGTACTTTTTCGGCATCTAGAAGCAGCTCAATACCCTTGAGTAAGGCATCTGGATTAAATGAAATACTATCAATTCCTTCCTCGGTTAAAAACGAAATATAACCTGGAATATCGCTTGGAGCTTGTCCGCAAATTCCTACTTTTATTCCATTCCTCTTGGCAGCCAAGATTGTTTGATGGATGAGTTGTTTTACGGCTTGGTTTTCTTCATTAAAAATGGGGTTTACCAAAGCAGAATCTCGGTCAATTCCTAGCGTCAATTGTGTTAAATCATTACTTCCAATTGAAAACCCATCGAATAGTTGTGCAAATTGATCGGCTAATAGCACATTGCTCGGCAGTTCGATCATTACATAGATTTCCAGTCCGTTTTCGCCTTGGACCAATCCGTTAGAGCGCATTTCTTCAATCACTTTCTCGCCTTCTTCGATGGTTCTACAAAAAGGAATCATGAGTTTTACATTGAGTAGTCCCATTTCATTTCGTACTTTTTTTATGGCTTCACATTCTAAAGCGAATCCTTTTTGATAAAGCGGATTGTAATAGCGAGAGGCACCTCTGAATCCCAACATCGGATTTTCTTCTTTTGGTTCGAAATAATTTCCCCCAATTAAATTGGCATATTCATTAGTTTTAAAATCACTCATGCGCACAATAACATCCTTTGGATAAAAAGCTGCTGCCACTAATGCCACTGATTCTGCTAGGGTGTTTACAAAATATTCACTTGGGTCATCGTATCCTTTCGTTAGATCTAAGATTTTATTTTTTATTGTTTTATCAGTAATTTTTTCTGGTTCACACAAGGCGAGTGGATGGATTTTAATCGTATTTGAAACCACAAATTCAATACGCATTAATCCTACTCCTTCATTGGGATATTCACAATAATCAAATGCTTTTTCTGGATCAGCGAGTAGGAGCATGGGTTTAGTTTGTGGAAGTTCTTGGTCACTAAAATCTAAAGGGGTAATTTCCCAGCTTAGTAAACCATCGTATGCGATTCCGATTTTTCCTTCTGCGCAGGAAAGCGTGATTTCTTGTCCGTCCGTAATTTTTTCAGTAGCATTTTGTGTACCTACAATTGCGACAGTACCTAATTCTCTGGCTACAATTGCAGCATGACTGGTTCTACCCCCTTTGTTGGTAATAATTCCAGCGGCTTTTTTTAGAATTGGATCCCAATCCGGATTGGTATTATCAGTAACAAGAATTTCACCACTTTTTAATAAATGCGCTTCTTTAGGACTATTAATGATTCGTGCTTTTCCAGAAGTAATTTGGTCACCAAGTGCTGTTCCAGTAGTTATGACCGTTCCTTTTTTAAGTAATTTATAACAGTCCTTAATTTTTCTATTGCGCTTACTATGAACAGTTTCTGGTCTGGCCTGTACGATATAAAGCTGTTGTGTGATTCCGTCTTTTGCCCACTCAATATCCATGGGGCAATGGTATAACTGCTCAATTAAAATTCCCCATTTGGAAAGCTGAACCACTTCTGCATCAGAAAGGGAGTACTGAACTTTTTTTTCTTTTTCTGTTCGAATATTTATTGTGGTATTGGACAAATCTTTTTTTGAAAGCCGATCGGAATAGACCATTGTTAATTCTTTAGTTCCCAGTTTTTTTTTCAGAATTGGATTCCAATTGTTGTTCTTTAATGTGGGCTTGAAAACAACCCACTCGTCTGGAATAACGGTTCCTTGAACACAATTTTCCCCTAAACCCCAAATTCCATTAATGATTAATGTGTTTTCAAAACCAGTATCTGGATCAATGGTAAAGGCGACACCAGAGGAAGCCAAATCACTTCGAACCATTTGTTGAACCCCTATTGAAATGGCAATGTCTAGTTTGTCAAAATTCATATCAAAACGGTATTTTATGGCTCGATCAGTGAATAAAGACGCCAAGCATTCCTTTACGGCTTCGAGTAATTGAATTTCACCAGTAATATTTAAAAAGGATTGCATTTGTCCTGCAAAACTCGCTGACGGTAAATCTTCCGAAGTAGCACTGCTGCGGACTGCTACATCGCAATTTTCAGTAGTACAAATACTAGAAAGTTCAAAGTAAGCGAGTTGAATTTCAGAGACAATTTCTTTTGGAATTGGTTTGGACCGAATTAATGCTCTCGCTTTTTGGCCAATTTCAAATAAATTTTCGAAGGTAGTAGTGTTTATCTCTGAAATTAATTTGTCTAAATCAACTTTTATTTTGTTGGTGTTACAAAAATAGTGATAGGCTGAAGTTGTTATTGCAAAACCGTAGGGAATTTGGATTCCATTTGAGGTTAATTGGTTGTACATTTCTCCTAAAGCGGCATTTTTACCTCCAACTAGTGGTATGGATTCTTTCTTGATTTGATCAAAAAACAGAATGTATTTTGCATTTTTCATTTTGCTACTATTGATTAGTTATAAAACAATCAATTAGTAGGGGTTTTGTAGAAATTGGAATTATAAATTTAGTAAATAAATACTTGATAAACAATATTTTAAATAAAATATTTAAGTATGCTTTAGTATTATTTTTTCTAATTCAGATTTGTTTATTGGCTTTGAAATATAGTCATTACATCCGGCTTCAAGGGCTTTAATTTTATCTTCTTCAAAACCAAAAGCCGTTTGTGCAATAATCAAAACAGATGGATTGAAAGTTCTAATCATTCTGGTTGCTTCAAGACCATCAATTTCGGGCATTTTCAGGTCCATTAATATCAAATCAATGGAAGGATCATTTTTTAAGACTTCTATAGCGGTTCTCCCGTCGGAAACTCTTGTAATTTTGTTGCTGAACGGAACACTTTCTTTATCAAGCAATAAACCAGATGCATTATCGTCTTCGGCAATCAAGATATTCCATTTTTTGATTGGTTTCAAAAGAACATTTTTTTCATTTTCATCCTTTTTAGAGTCTGGTTTTACTCTGACTAATGGAATGCTAAAAAAGAAAGTTGTTCCCATATTAATGGTACTTTCAAGCCAAATTTTCCCTCCAAGCATTTCTACGTATGCTTTTGAAATGGCTAATCCTAGACCCGATCCTTGAAAAGCTCTTTTGTCTGAACTATCCGCTTGAATGAATCGCTCGAAAATAGCGCTTTGTTTATCTTTTGGTATTCCAATTCCAGTATCTTTTACAAAAAATTCAATAAAAAGGTCATTGATTTTATAGCCAAATTCTATCCGACCAATTTCAGTAAATTTTATAGCATTTTTGATTAAGTTGGTTAATATTGCATAGACTTTTTCACGGTCGGTTTCTATAAAAAAAGAACCTTTTGTTTCGGTAATTTGGGAGATTAGTTGAATGTTTTTCTTATCGGTTTCGGCTTTAAAAAAGGTAAATAAAAACTGTAATTGTTCATTTATATCTGTTTGACTTATAATAGGTAACACTTGGTTGGATTCTATTTTTGAAATGTCAATTATGTCATTAATTATACCCAGTAATCTGTTGCCACTTTCTTCAATAATTTGAATATAGTTTTGTTGTTCTTCTGGGGTAAGTAACGGGTCTTTTAGCAGACCAGAGAATCCTAAAATTCCGTTCATTGGAGTTCGAATTTCATGACTCATATTCGCAAGAAATGCCGATTTAAGACGGTCACTCTCTTCTGCCTTTTCTTTGGCTTTAATTAATTCAAGTTCGCTATTTTTTTTATTGGTTACATCTAAAAGTACCGCCAAAAAAGTTTCGTTTTCTTCCAAAGAAATTCCTTCCATTTGGATGTGTTTGATAGTTCCTTTGGTCGTTCTTATAACGATTTCACAACTTTCTTTTTGGGCTGAGCTAAAGATACTTTCTACAAATTGCTTGTAGTTTTTTAATGATTCTGGAAGTAATTGAAGTCTAAAATCACTGGATAATAATTTTACTCGTTCTTTTTCAAGAATAGTTGCTGCTGCTAAGTTTAATTCGACAATAGTACTTTCTTTGGTGAGTGTAAAATAGCCAGATGGTGCAAAATCAAAGAGTTCTAGGTATTTTTTTGCAGCAAGTTGTACCGAATTTTTTGCATGCAATAATTCTTCATTTTGCATTTCGAGTTCTATTTGGTGCACTTCTAATTCGTGAATTAGTTTTAGCGTCTCTGTATCAGAGTTAGATTCTGAAAACAGGGGCGTTTTAACTAGGTTTTCCGCTATTTCTCTTAGTTTATTTTTATTTATTTCGTCCATAATTTTCTGAATTAAGAGGTGCAAACTAAACATTTCACAGGGCAAGATCACTAAGAGTCATTGCGGTTAACTTCCTAATTTGTTGACATCCCAAGTGATTCCAGTGATTCCAATTATTGTCCCTTCGTTATTTTTTAAAGGGCTAATCATTAATTTAAAGGTATTTTTGACCCCGTGAACTACCAATTGTATTTCCTTGTTTTGACTTATCCCAGATTTCAATACTTCTGTTTTAATTTCGTTTAATTGTGTGACACATTCATTGGTTAAAAAATCCTCGTCTTTTTTACCGATAATATCTTCAATACTTCGGTTGATAAAAGGATTGTGAATCCAAGTATATCTCAATTCATTATCTTGATTAAATACACTAATAGGAGTGTTTTCTAAACTAATTCGGAACCGTTCTTCGCTAAGTTTTAGTTTACTTTCTAAATTTTTGAAGGCAGTAATTTCTGTAAAAGTAATTACTAATCCATCAATTCTATCATCAACGGTTCGATAGGGCATAATTCGAACATTATACCAACGACCATCTGTGGTTACGGTTGCTTTTTCGATATAAATTAACGATTTTATTACCTGATTGGCGTCTGTA
>JBIHZQ010000048.1:0-15144 GCA_044231345.1 Flavobacterium sp. | reverse complement strand
ATATCGTCAAATTCAATAGAAACACTGACCAGTCTCTCGAATAATTCTTTATAATCTGAGGAGAAATGAGCCGATTTTTGCAGCGCAAACTTCATTTCTTTTAAATTTTGGATCACGCTAAACTGTTCGCCACTTGCGTACAAAGTTGCCTTTGAAAAATTTTCTTTGATTAACTCAACATTGGTAAGCTGTTCTAATTCAGATTCTAACTCTTCTTGTTCTCCAGCAATCAAGTTGACATTCGTCAATTCATCCAATAAAAAAATAAAATAATCTTGTTCCTGTACGCTATTTTGAAGTTGAATTTTTAAGTTCGCTAATTCCGATTTATTTTTTTTGTATGTTTTTAATGCACTAGTGTAGTTAAAAATCAAGTCTTGGTTGTTAGCTACAGCATCAATAATCTGGAATTGGAAATTTTCTTCGGACAATTCTTGTGTTTGATGTTGAGAATGAATATCAATTAAAAAAGCACTTAAATCCTGTAATTCTTGGAGATTTACTGGACTATCATTAATGAATGCTCTTGATTTTCCAGATGGAAGTATTTCTCTTCTAATAATGGTTAGGTCTTCATAATCGAGGTCATTAGTGCTAAAAAAAGATTCCAAATTATAGGAAGAAATTGAAAAAACTGCCTCGATAATACACTTTTCCTCTTTATTTTTTAAGGAAGTAAGATCGGCACGCTTACCTAATACGAGTCCTAATGCGCCAAGTAAAATTGATTTTCCTGCTCCTGTTTCACCTGTAATAATTGAAAATCCCTCTGAAAAATCAATATTCAATTTTTCAATAAGCGCGAAATTAGTTATGGAGAGGGATACAATCATTCTATATTGTTACTTTTTGATGTTTGAGAAATTATTTAATAAAAACCCATTTACTTGAATTTAAAGGCGAAATTTTATTCAAACTTTCAACTAATGAAACCGTTTCAACTTTTGGTCCGCCCGAAAATAGAGAAACAATTTCATCCGATTTTGTATCAAAAAAGACACGCGTTAAAAAAGCATTCGGTCTAATTTCATTAACTTTTGTCAACATTTGTAGGGCAGATTTAACCGCTTCTTTACCAGTTGTAGTGTCTTCATGCATTTTGTCCAATCCCTCAAAATGATATTCGAACATCGCTTCTCTATAGGGTCTAAATGTACTTGACATCATGTCATTAATAAGAAAAAAACGGTTTTGATTTCCATCCGCCTGACTCCAACCTTTATAGCCACCCTGAATGGCAATATTAGCAACATCTTGAGCCAATTCTAAATATGGAGTTCCGCCATTTTCAGAAAATGTATCTGCATCAGTTCCAATAATCATGTAGCAATAAAAAGCGATAACAGAGACCAAATTAGAATCAAAAGTAGCTGGATTAAATATTAAATTTTCGAATTCAGTGTATTTAAAAGTGAAATCTTTATCATTAAAACTTAATACTGGTGATGAATAAGATGAATTGTAGACTGGTCTAGACGATTGTATTTGGAGCGTACCTGAAAACTGAGTAGCATTATAGGATGAAAGTGTAATATACATCGAGCAATTAATTTTTTCATTTTGCTTAAAAACAGTTGTGGTCCAAGTAGTCTTATTAACAAATTCATTTAACGAGTTTTGCAAGGTCTTAAATACTTGAGTGTTGGCATTGGTAATCTTATCATAGTTTACCGTAACTGTACAATTTAATTCTTGTGCTTGTGTAAATCCAAAAAAAATAATTGTAAAAAAACTAAATAGAATCCTCATAAAAATGATGTATTACTTTGTTAATGATATCCTCGGCAACTGCCTCTTTTGTTTTTAATTCCATTGGCTCAATCTTTAAATCTCGGTCAATGAAAGTAACTTTATTAGTAGATGTTCCAAAACCAGCTCCTTCGTCTTGCATCGAATTTAGCACGATCAAATCTAAGTTTTTTTTCTTAATTTTTTTTATTGCATTTTCTATTTCATTTTCCGTTTCAAGAGCAAAACCAACGACAAACTGACTTGTTTTATTAATTGCTAATGTACCTAAAATATCGGTAGTTTTTTCTAATTCTATAATTAACTGACTTGTTTCCTTTTTTATTTTATGAGCGGCAACTATTTTCGGTTTATAATCTGCAACGGCAGCTGCAGAGATAAATACATCCACTTCTGGGAAAAAATTAGTACAAATCTCAAACATTTCTTCTGCTGAAACTACAGGATGTAGTGAAATTGAATTGTGATTAATTGTATAGCTTGTAGGTCCGGAAACTAATATTACACTCGCGCCCTTATCAGCAGCACTTTTTGCGATGTCAAAACCCATTTTACCCGAGGAATAATTTCCAATAAAACGAACTGGATCGATTGCCTCGTAGGTTGGACCAGCAGTAATCAATATTTTCTTTCCTTTTAAAGGCAATTTGCTTCGAAGATCAGCTTCCATAAATGCAATAATAGATTCAGGTTCAGCCATCCGACCTTCTCCGGAAAGTCCGCTCGCCAATTCTCCTGATTCAGCAGGGATAATTGTATTTCCAAACTCACTTAACTTAGCAAAATTTTCTAACGTAGATTGGTGTTTGTACATGTCCAAGTCCATTGCAGGAGCAAAATAAATTGGGCATTTAGCAGATAAATAGGTAGCCATTAACAAGTTGTCACATTGACCGTTAGCCATTTTAGAGAGCGTGTTTGCAGTAGCTGGAGCAATGAGCATAAGATCTGCCCAAAGTGCAATTTCAACATGGTTATTCCAAATTGCGTTTTCATCTTCTTCGTTATAAAATGAGGAAAATACGGGATTTTTTGAAAGTGTAGATAAAGTAAGGGGGGTAATGAAATCTTTAGAAGCAGGTGTCATAATTACTTGAACTTGGGCACCTGCTTTTATGAATTGACGAACTAATGTAGCTGTTTTATATGCGGCAATTCCTCCAGAAATTCCTAGCACAATTTTTTTACCGCTTAAAACAGACATGTTCTAATTATTTATTTGCGTCTCTATGATAGATTTTATCATCTAACCATTCTTGAACTGCAAGAGCATGTGGTTTTGGCAATTTTTCATAAAATTTTGAAACTTCAATTTGCTCTTTATTTTCAAAAATTTCTTCTAAACTGTCATTATAAGTAGCAAACTCTTCTAATTTTTCTGTCAGCTCTTTTTTAATTTCAGCATTAATTTGGTTTGCTCTTTTAGCCATAATTGTGATGGCTTCGTACACGTTTCCAGTTGGTTCTTCAATGATACTTTTATTATAAGTAATCGTGTTTACTGGAGCATTTGTTTTCTTTAAATCCATGATCATTTTTTATTTGGAAAATTGTTCTAAATCGTTTTGTATTTTGGCTAACATTTCATCGGCCTGTTTTTTATATTCCGTAGCTGCATTAAACTTCATTAATGATGAATAAGCGGTAAATGCATTGTTTAAGCGTTCTACTTTCTTTGATTCGATGCTATTAATTGCTAATTTATAAGACGAATCTAATTTATAAAATAATGCTTTCTCTTTATAGGGTGTTCCCGGAAAATCAGATATAAAATTATCTAAGGCTACTAACGCTGATTTATAATCGGAAATTGTATTGTACCCTTTTGCATTTTCAAAAGCTTTCTTTTCTAATTTTTCTCGAAGCTCTTTTACTGTTACATTCGCTTCAGCAAGGTACTTTGAATTAGGATACAAATCGATGAAATTTTGCAATTTATCGATGGCTTTATAGGTGTCCGTTTGATCTATTGAATATACAGGAGACAACATCGAATAACTTTTAGCGCCTAAATAGGAGGCTTCCTCAATATTTTCACTCTTTGGATAACTCGAAGCAAAACTCTCAAATTGATACCCAGACAAATAGTATTGTTTTGTTTTGTAATACGATTGAGCAAACATATAATACAACTTTTCGGATTGAGGCTTTCCGCGATAGGTTGGCGCCAACTGCTCAAAAAGTTGAATTGCTTTAGTATACTTCCCGTTTTCATATAATTTTGTTGCAACATCGAACTTTACAGCACTATCTTCTGATTTGATGGCTTTTTGAAATTCATTACAAGAAGTGATTGCGAGCAGCACAATAACTATTAATCCTAGTTTCTTCATTATTAATTGGGTAATGTTTAATTATTAGCGTTATTCCACCAAACTAAAACATTTGCAAATTTAGTTATTAATTTAGCGACTTCAAAATATTTTTGTTTATAAAACCAATCTCGAATATTGACTACCTTTTCATCTTCTCCACAAAAGAATTAATTCTGTTAGATAAATCTTGATTCACGTTAACCAAGGGCAACCGAATGGTGTTGTCTGCTAATCCTAATGATTTAAACACTTCCTTAATTCCAGCAGGATTTCCTTGTTCGAAAATCATATCAATACTTTCGGCTAATTGATAATGCAATTCATAAGCCTCGTCCACTTTTCTTTCTAATCCCAGTTGAACCATTCTAGAGAACTCTTTTGGGAAACCCTCTCCAATCACTGAAATAACTCCACTCCCGCCCGCTAAAATCATTGGTAACGTGATCATATCATCACCCGAAATAACGAGAAAGTTAGCTGGTTTGTTTTCTATAATTTTCATAGCTTGTACGATATCCCCAGCGGCTTCCTTAATACCAACTATCAAAGGGAAATCATTAGCCAATCGAAGAACGGTGGAAGGCAACATATTACTGGCCGTTCTGCCGGGCACGTTATACAAAAGTATAGGAAGCGGCGATGCAGTTGCAATAGCTTTAAAATGCTGATAAATTCCTTCTTGTGTTGGCTTATTATAATACGGAGAAACTGATAATATTGCAGTAAAGGCTGATAAATCTCGAGTCTTCAACTCGGAAACCACCTCACTGGTATTGTTTCCTCCCACTCCCAGTACTAACGGAAGTCGATTTGCATTGGCTTCAATAACCGCAGCGATAACCGACTCTTTTTCAGCCGGATTTAATGTAGCGGTTTCTGCTGTAGTACCCAATACGACCAAATAATTTATGCCGTTATCAATTTGATAATTAACTATTCGGGTTAAAGCTTCAAAATCTATAGAATAATCTTTTTTGAAAGGAGTGATTAATGCAACTCCGGTTCCTATTAATGCTTGCATTTTTGTTATATTTTGTTTAATATTTTTAAGTACCTAAATAATTCTTCTATAAATAGTGTTTGTTCCTCCATCGTGGTGGCTATCATGAAATGATTTATTCTTTTGTCAATAGATAAAAAACCTACCTTAAACGTTGCCTTTGACAAATTAGAAACTAATAATAACGGACTCTTTTCTTCCTCATAATAATTAATCAACAAGTCAAACTCTTGTGAAATAAAATTTAAAATGGGTTCGGGCTTAATGTTGGCAAACCAAGTAATATCTTTATTTTCAAATATCGGAAAAGAACTACTTTGATTTTTATCTATTTTGTCTTTATAAATAACTACACTAATTTGTGATTTTAAATACCCCCGTTCAATTAAACTCGATAGAATTAATTCCGATTTATCAAAAAGACTCTCGTCAATAATTATACCTATTTTCTCTATCTTATTAGCTGTCCATTTGGGAGTTACGTTAGATAAATTATTTTTAATAATTTTTTTTGTATAAAAATTCTTTAGATACATTAAAAACATAGTACTTTTACTTGAATTACAAATTTAATTAAATAAGTGGCATTTCAAATGGTAAATCTAAAAAAGTATAGGGTTGTTTTTAACTATTTTGTTTTATTATTAACATTTTTAGTACTATTATCTTGTGGAAATAATCCGTTTTACCTTACAAAAATCGAAGGTAAAAAAATAGCAATCACCAACACTAGCTCTGAACTACCTGCAATTGAAAATTACATAAAACCCTACCGCGAAACAATCGATAAAGATTTAAATACCTTGCTAGCATTCGCACCAATAACCTTCGATAAAAGCGGAGAATGGCAATCAACAATTGGTAATTTATTAGCGGATATTACTTTAGAAAGAGGCAATTCAATTTTTCTATCAAGACATCAAAGAACAATAGACATTTGCCTCTTAAACAGTGGCGGTATCCGTTCAATAATACCTAAAGGCAACGTTTACACAAAAACTGCTTTTGAGGTGATGCCTTTTGAAAACACCTCAATCGTTGTTGATTTAAAAGGAGCGCAAATTATTGAAATGGTCAATTATATTATTACCGAAAAAAAACCACATCCATTAGCTGGACTTACCTTTTCTATTGATAAAAATTCTTCTGCAAATTCTATTTTAGTAAATGGAAAACCTGTAATTAACGAGCAAATATATGCCGTAATTACCTCCGATTATTTAGCAAATGGTGGAGATAAAATGGATTTTTTCAAAAAAGGTATTGCGCGTTATGACTTAGATTATAAACTCAGAAACGTGCTGATTGACTATCTAAAGGACGCAGACACCATTCCAATAATTACGGATATTCGGATTAAGAAACTAAACTAACTGAAAACTATTTCAATCCAATGAAAAGAAGAGACTTTATTCAAAAAACAGCAGCAAGCACAGCATTAATGGGACTTGGAATGTCGTTAAGTAGTTTCAAATTAACTGAAATAAAAAAAATCACCATATTGCATACAAATGACGTTCACAGTCACATTGATGCGTTTCCTGCAGACCACCCCAGAAATCCTAATATGGGAGGTGCTGCAAAAAGAGCCGCTTTAATTGAAAGTATTCGACTTGAAAATCCAAATGTTCTTCTGCTAGATGCGGGTGATATTTTTCAAGGAACACCTTATTTTAATTATTATGGCGGAGAATTAGAATTCAAATTAATGAGCATGATGAACTATGATCTAGCCACTATGGGAAATCATGATTTTGACAATGGAATCGATGGTTTTTTTGCTCAACTACCTCATGCTAATTTTGAATTTGTCTCAGCAAATTATGATTTCAAAAACACCGTATTAGACACGCTAGTGAAGCCCTACAAAATTTTTGTGAAAAACGAAATCAAAATAGGGGTTTTTGGACTTGGAATTGAACTTGACGGTTTAGTTGATAAAAAAATGTACAAAGAAACACGTTATATAAATCCTGTCGAAACTGCTCAAGAAATGACAAGAATATTAAAAAAACAAGAACGTTGTGACTTGGTAATTTGCCTTTCTCATTTAGGTTATAAATACAAAGATGAAAAAGATAAAATTTCTGATGTAAAATTGGCTCAACTTACCCAAGATATCGATTTAATTATTGGAGGTCATACCCATACTTTTTTGGACAAACCAACTGTATTAAAAAACCTTATTGGCGAAGAGGTAATGGTAAATCAAGTGGGATGCTATGGAATTAATCTTGGCCGTATTGATTTTTACTTTGACAATACAAAAACTAAAACGCATCAAGGGAAAAGTATAATAATATAAACTCTAAGAAGTAATGTGTATTATTTAATCATTTCTATAAACTCTTCCTCAGTTAATATAGTAATTGATAGTTTCGTAGCTTTTTCAAGTTTTGCAGGACCCATATTAGCTCCAGCAATTACATAATCTGTTTTTGCAGAAATAGAACTTCCTATTTTACCGCCGTTTTCTTCAATAGCATTTTTAAGCTCATCCCTGGAAAATTGTTCAAAAACTCCAGAAACTACAAAGGTTTTGCCTTCTAATTTATTAGTTGCATTTGGGTTGTTTTTTTCAATTAATTCAAATTGAACTCCGTATTGCTTTAATCGTTGAATAATAATTTTATTCGCTTGATTTTCGAAAAATTCAATCACACTTTGAGCAATCTTTTCCCCAATTTCATCTACTAAAACTAAATCCATAAATGTGGTCTGACTTAAAGCATCAATGTTTTTATAATGTTTAGCCAGTTTTTTAGCAACTGTTTCGCCCACATATCGAATTCCTAACGAATACAAAACACGTTCAAACGAAATACTTTTTGAATTTTGAACTCCATTTATTAAATTCTCTGCCGATTTTTGTGCCATTCGCTCCAAAGGAAGAATTTGCTCCACAGTCAATTCATATAAATCGGCATAATTTTGGACCAATCCATTATGATAAAGAAGCGCAACCGTTTCACCACCCAGCCCTTCAATATCCATCGCTTTTCGGGAAATAAAATGTTGAATTCTACCGATGATTTGTGGAGGACATCCGTAAAAATTTGGACAATAATGATTGGCTTCACCTTCTGTTCTTACCAATTCTGTTTGGCATTCTGGACAATGAGTGATGTATTTTGTAGGTAATGTATTTTGGGGTCTTTTAGATAAATCAACCGCAATAATTTTCGGAATAATTTCACCTCCTTTTTCAACAAAAACAGTATCACCTATACGAATATCTAATTTTTCAATTTGATCTGCGTTGTGCAAAGAAGCTCTTTTTACGATAGTTCCTGCCAATTGAACTGGTTCCAAATTTGCAACTGGCGTTATAGCGCCCGTTCGGCCTACTTGGTAGGAAATTGAATTCAGACGAGTAAAAACCTGCTCCGATTTAAATTTATAAGCAATGGCCCAACGAGGCGATTTGGCAGTAAAACCAAGTTCTTCTTGCAAATGAAAATCATTAACTTTCACTACCACTCCGTCTGTTTCATAAGGTAAGTTATGTCGGTGGATGTCCCAAAAATCAATAAATTGAAATACTTGGTCCAAATTTCGCGCTAGTTTTGCTTCCTTTGGAACTTTAAATCCCCAAGAACGCGCCGTTTCTAATCCGTCAATTTGTGACGAAAACGGAAGTTTATTTCCAATTAAAAAATACAATAAACAATCCAAAGGTCTTTTTGCAACTTCCGCGCTATCTTGTAGTTTCAAACTTCCTGAAGCTGTATTTCTCGGATTTGAATAAGGTACCTCTCCTATTTCAATTAGCTCTTCATTCATTTTTTCAAAACCTGCAAATGGCAAAATAATTTCACCTCTAACATCAAATTTTTCAGGGAAATTTCCTTTTAATTGTAAAGGAATTGATTTTATTGTTTTAATGTTATTGGTTACATCATCACCTTGAAAACCGTCACCACGCGTAACAGCTCTTTTGAGCTTTCCATTTTCATAGGTAATGCTAATCGATGCACCATCGTATTTAAGTTCGCAAGTATATTCGAGAGGAACATCGCCAAGTATTTTTTGAATGCGTTTTTCCCAATCCACTAATTCTTCTTTAGAATACGAATTATCCAAAGAATACATTCGTTGCTCGTGAACTACCGTTTTGAAGTTTTTAGTAATGGTTCCGCCCACTCGTTGCGTAGGAGAATTTTCATCGAAATATTCTGGATATTGAGATTCTAATTCTTGTAATTGTTTTAATTTTTGATCAAATTCATAATCCGAAATTACGGGTTTGTCCAATACATAATAATTATAATTATGTTGGTTTAATTCCTCACGCAGTTGTAGAATTGTTTGCTGAATTGTCATAGAAATAGATTCGAAGTTTCAAAGTTACCAAATTTCAATTGGCATCCTAAAAAATTTTAAAGTAAATTACGATTCTATAATGGAATTTATTTGCTTAAATAATTCACCTCCACTCAAAAAAGCGCCCTGTTGAATCAATTCGAAAAGCGATTGGTTTCTATCTTCGGTAAATTCTTTTTTGCCAATTTTCATTTCAATAGTATCAGTAAACATATGATCACTAAGCCATTGCAATCCTTCTTTAGTTAGAAAATTGATTGAGGTGTCTTGAGTTTTTAAAACAATGGATTTTATATGGCTATCAAAACATTGAAAAAGGAAAATGTGATTTTTTGAAAAGTGCTCTAAAAATTCAGCTCTATTCAAAACTCCTTCCCAAATTAAATCGGAAAAAACATCCAATTCTTGTTCGGCAATCTCGGGTTGTTCGATTTTAATTTTGTCCCATTCCGATTTATCTATGGATTGTGTTGCCAAAAAATTAATAAATTCAGGATGCAATTCTTCAAATTGCTCTTTAGTTAGTCGGGTGTATTTCATGTCATTAAAGGAACTAAGTAATCTGCCCCTAATTTTAGTTAATATAAATTACAAAAAAATAAATGAGATTGCTTTGTTCCTCGCAATGACATCAAACAAAAAAAATCCCGACTTTCATCGGGATTTTACTATGACAATTAAGAAATTATGCTTTTTCAGCAACAATTTCGTAAGGTAAATCAACTATTACATCACGGTGTAAACGTACTGATGCAGAATATTTTCCAATTCTTTTAACGATACCACTTGTAATAAATTTTCTATCAATTTCTTGACCTGCTTTTGCAATAGCTTCAGCGATATCAATATTGGTAATTGAACCGAATAATTTTTCACCTCCTGCTTTAGCAGATATTTTTATTTCCATAGCTTTCAATACTTCAGCAAGGGCTTTTGCATCGTTAACTACTTTAGCTTCTTTATGAGCTCTTTGTTTTAGGTTTTCAGCCAATACTTTCTTTGCAGATGCAGTTGCTAATTGTGCATGACCTTGTGGTATTAAAAAGTTACGACCGTAACCATTTTTTACTGATACAACATCATCTTTAAAGCCTAAATTTTGTACGTCTTTTTTAAGTATAAGTTCCATAATTTTGCTTCTTTATTATTTTAGTAAATCAGCCACATATGGCATTAACGCTAAGTGACGTGCTCTTTTTACAGCTACAGATACTTTTCTTTGATATTTCAATGAAGTACCAGTCAAACGACGAGGAAGAATTTTTCCTTGTTCGTTTACAAATTTCAATAAAAAATCAGCATCTTTATAATCAATGTATTTGATACCTGATTTTTTGAAACGACAGTATTTTTTAGTTTTATTTGTTTCTATATTTAAAGGAGTAAGATATCTGATATCTCCATCTTTTTTTCCTGAAGCGGATTGTTGTAGTGTTGCCATAATAATTACGCTTTAGATGCTTTTAATTTAGTTCTTCTTCTCTCTGCCCAAGAAATAGCGTGTTTGTCTAGACTTACTGTCAAGAAACGCATAACTCGTTCATCACGTCTAAATTCAGTTTCAAAAGCAATTAAAATTTCTCCTGCTACTTTGAATTCGAATAAATGGTAAAAACCACTTTTTTTGTGTTGGATTTCGTAAGCCATTTTTTTCAGGCCCCAATCCTCTTTAGATACCATCTCTGCTCCTCTGGAAGTAAGAAAATCTTCGAATTTGCTTACTGTTTCCTTTACCTGAACTTCAGATAAAACGGGATTTAAAATGAAAACAGTTTCATAATGATTCATAAAAATATTTTTTTATTGTTAAATTGGGTGCAAAAATAGTCATTTTTTTTAAAACTCCAAACGATATCCCGCTTTATTCACTTGTAATAAAAAAAAAGAATAAAAAATACGATACCTATCTATAAAATAAGTACATTTAAAGATTACTAATTCTAAAATTGATATAATTTATGAAATTAAATTGTGTAGTTGTTGACGACAGCACTGTTCAAAGAATGATTATCACGAAGTTAGTAAATAATCATCCCAGCCTACGTTTAGTGGGTGATTATTCTAATGCAATTGAGACAAAAAATTGCATGTCTGTACAATCTGTTGATTTGCTATTTCTAGACATAGAAATGCCTGTCATTAATGGTTTTGAATTTTTAGATGTTTTAAAAGTCAAACCACAAATTATTTTCATCACTTCAAAAGCGGAATATGCCCTGAAAGCTTTTGATTATGATGCCACTGATTATATCCAGAAACCGATTACTCTGGACCGATTTAATCTCGCAATTAAAAGGGCTTTGGATTTGCAACAGCTCAGACAAGAAAACCACAAAGATGATGGGGAACACATTTTTATCAAAAGTAATCTGAAGAAATTAAAAATCTTCACTTCCAAGATAAAATGGATTGAAGCCTATGGTGATTATGTAAAAGTAGTCACTGAAGACGATAGTAATCTAGTGCTTTCAACTATGAAATCATTCGAAAGTGATTTGTCTAAGGAAAAGTTTGTACGCGTTCACAAGTCCTACATCATTAACGTGGATAAAGTAGAACGGTTCAATAGTAAATTTGCTGAAATTGGGGTTACAAAAATACCCCTAAGTCGCAATAAAAAAAGCAACCTAATTAAAGCGTTAACGGATGGTTAATAAAAATCTACATTAACAGTCACTTTAATTGATTTATAGGGTGGCACTGCATCAAAACTATTCAGTATTTTCTGGATAGTTTTTTTTGTTGCTGTAACGGAAACTTCGGGCGGGATTTTTATTACAATTGTTCGGATGTATTCATTCCTAATTCGACTGATCGGTGGCTCTTCAGGACCTAAAATTGGTAGTTGTAAATTTTGATACATTACTTGATACAACCATCCTGCTCCTTCTTTTAATTTCTCAAAATCACGGTTTTTAAGTGTCAATTTAATCAGCTTAAAAAAGGGAGGATAATTAAATAACTTTCTCTCGTACAACTGCTCTACATACATCCCTGAATAATCTGTTTTGGTTACTTGCTGTATGGTGTTATGGTTTGGGTTGTACGTCTGAATAATTACTTTTCCTTGTTTTTCCGATCGTCCTGACCTACCAGAAACTTGGGTCAACATTTGAAAACATCTCTCAAAGGCCCTAAAATCGGGATGAAAAAGCATGGTGTCGGCATTCATGATTCCAACTAGGCTAACATTATCAAAATCCAACCCTTTAGCCAACATTTGAGTCCCCACTAAGATGTCTATTTCTTTGTTTTTAAAACCATCGATTATTTTATCAAATCCATATTTTCCGCGAGTAGTATCTTGATCCATTCTTCCAATTTTTGAATCAGGAAATAGGGCAATTAGCTCCTGCTGAATTTGTTCAGTTCCAAAGCCTTTTGTAGTCAAATCAACACTAGAACATTGATGACAATGCGTTGGATTAGCGATAGAATATCCACAATAATGACATCTTAATTGGTTTTTTTGTTTGTGAAATGTTAAACTCACATCACATTGTTGGCATTGTGGAACGTGCCCACAAGTCATGCATTCAACAATAGGTGAAAATCCTCTCCTGTTTTGAAAAAGTATTACCTGTTCCCCTAAAGACAAAGCAGCTCCGATAGAATCTATTAATGTTTCACTAAAATGCCCTTTCATTTTCTTACGAAAATAGCTGTCTTTTAAATCAACTAATTCAATTTCAGGAAGCTGAACATTTCCAAACCTCTCAAAAATTTCTACCAAACCAAATTTACCTGTTGAAGTGTTATAATAGGATTCAAGGCTAGGTGTGGCTGAACACAATAATACTTTCGCCCCTACCCGATTTGCCAATACAATTGCAGCATCACGCGCATGATATCGTGGAGAAGGATCTACTTGTTTATAGGTTTGTTCGTGTTCTTCATCTACAATAACCAATCCTAAATTCGAAAAAGGTAAAAACAAAGCCGACCGTGCGCCAATGACAATTTGAGCCTTATCGGCATTTTCTAACACTTGGTTCCAAACTTCTACCCGTTCATTATTGCTGTATTTTGAATGAAAAACAACAATTTTATTACCAAAATGAACTCTCAACCTTCCTACTAATTGCGTAGTCAATGCAATTTCGGGTAGCAGTAAAAGTACTTGTTTACTAGTTAAAATAGTTTCTTCAATTAGTTTACAATACAACGCAGTTTTCCCGCTCGAAGTAACGCCGTGGAGTAAACAAACTTCCTTTTGAATAAATTGTGACTTAATTTCTATGAAGGCTTTTTGCTGGGTTTGGCTCAAAGTTAATGTATCATTTTGCGCTGTAATAGTATAGGAAACTCTGTCTTCTTGAACGTGAAAATCTTCTAGAATTTTTTTCTCAATCAACGCTTTGATTGTTTGCGAAGTTGTATTCGATTTAGCAATTAACTCTTTAAACGAAATATGCTTTTTATTTGTTGCAGTAAGCTGAAAATAGGCCAAAAGAACTTCTTTTTGTTTTGAAGAATTTTTAAGCAGATCTAATAATTCCTGTAAACCAACAGACGAATTGTAGTTGGCAGATAAACGGACATAGCGCACCAACTTGGGCTTATATTCCTCCACCACTTCTTCTTGGAGAATTAGAATATTTTTGTTGATTAATTTTTGAATTATGGGAAATACATTTTTTTTATTCAGAATACCCATAACATCCGTTACTTTCAGCGAACTTTGTCTTTGAAGTGCTTCATAAATTAAAAATTCGTCGTCTGAAAGGTTCTTTTCATCAATGAAAAAATCTGGTCGTCTCGAAATTATTGTCTCACTTTCTAATAACAAGGCACTGGGCATTGCGCCACGATACACATCGCCGATAGCACACATATAATAAGATGCAATCCATTTCCAATGTTCGATTTGAACTGCGGTAACTATTGGTTTTTCATCTAAAATTTGATGTATCTCTTTTGCTTCGTATAAAATTGGTTTATTTTGATGTAAATCAATTACAAGTGCGGTATATATTTTATTTTTACCGAAAGGAACCGTCACTCGCATTCCTATTTGAATATAAGTATACTCCAATTCAGAAACGCAATAAGTAAAGGTTTTTTCTAAAGAAAGTGGAATAATTACTTCTATAAAATACATTTGAGTTGGGCTTAATTTTTTAAATGTGATGATTTTTCTTTCTTAAACGTGATATTGCCGTGTTTAATTCAAAACCTAGTAATAAAATCATGCAGTTAATCCAAATATAAAACATCATAATTAACAACGTTCCGATGGAGCCGTACAACTCATTATATTTTGAAAATTTAACCACCCATATTCCAAAAAAATAAGAAGAAATTATAAATAAAACGGTGGTAAACACAGCGCCAATAGTAATAAATGAAGGTCGATTTGATTGTTTAGTTCCAAATCGAAAAAGTATCGAAGTCGTAATTAATATCATCATAATAATGAATAAATAACGGCCCATTTGAATCAAAGGAACCGTATCGTTAAAAACATCTTGAATACGAGATTTTTGAATGAAAACTTCAAAAACAACAATGGCTGCAACAGTAACCAATAACAAAAATGATAGCACTAATGAAATCCCCATTGCGATGAAATACTGTTGAAAAAAACCTCTTTTGACAAGTACATGTTTTGAAGTTTCAAAACCACCTAAAATGGCATTTAATCCATTTGCCATCAAAAAAATTGACAACAAAAAACCTGTGGAAAGCAATCCAGAATGACTGGTATTAAGAATGTCATTTATTATGGTCGAAATGGCATCAAAAGTATTGGGCGGT
>JBIHZQ010000123.1:0-4854 GCA_044231345.1 Flavobacterium sp. | reverse complement strand
TGGAAGTATAAAATTTGCCATTATTAATCCGCCAACGAAAAAGCAACATGTAGCAATTAGTGATGGTAATTGCAGATTTGATAAACCCGAAATTGCGTGACCGCTTGTACAACCTCCAGCATAACGTGAGCCGAAACCTATCATAAAACCACCTACAACCATCATTAAAAATCCTTTGATTGTAAATAGATTTTCCCAAGAGAAAATTTCTGATGGTAACATTCCATTTATGTTAGTAATACCATATGTTGCTAATTCTGTCCTTAAATCGTCATTGATTATTATTGGATTTGGGTTGGATAAAAAGTTGAAAGCAATTACACCTCCGATTAGAATACCGACTATAAAAAACATATTCCAAATCTCTTTTTTCCAATCGTATTTAAAGAATGAAATATTTGCAGGTAAACAAGCTGCACAAGCATGACGTAAATTGGCACTAATACCAAAATTCTTGTTTCCTAATATTAATAATGCTGGTACGGTAAGACCTACTAATGGACCAGCAATATACCAAGCCCATGGTTGTTTGATGAATTCTATAATTTCCATATTTAAAATTTTATGTTGCAAATTTGAACAATAAAAAAGTGATGTTTTGTAACCTTTATCACATAACAAAAAAAAGTGCTTGATTTCTCAAGCACTTCCTTCAAAAATTAATTTATAATTAAGATTTTTCCTCTTCTTTTTTAGCATCACAATGCGATGATTTTTTCTCTGTTGCTTCAGATGAGCATCCTTTTTTTTCTTCTCCTGCACAACATTTTTTGCCATTTACTGAACATTCTTTTTTAGCTTTTTCTTTTTTCTTTTGCTTTGGTTCTTGTTCTTGAGCATTTACATTCATTGAAAACAAGAAAGCTACTAAAGCTGTCATTAAAACTGATTTTTTCATTTTTGATTATTTATTAAATTAATTTATAGATTGCCCAATGGCATTTTTATTGATTATTACTGTCTGATTACTTTTTGCGATGCATAATATTTATTATCTAATATAAAAGTGATAATTACTACGTTTTCATTTGCATTTTCTAAACTAAAATTCATTTCATTGTTACCAATCTTCAAACCATCTATCTCACCATCTTCGAGCATTTTACCGTCTATCGATGTAATAAAAAAATCTAAAGTTGCGATATATGGCAAGTTGAATTGAATACGCACCGTATCGGTATTCGTTGGATTTGGTGAAACTGAAAATGTAAACGGATTTTTTCCATCCATTGTAGCGACACTCAAACTTGGGTTGTAAACTAATTTTACTTCATAAATAGTTGGATCGGCAGATGTCGTTGTAGTTTGATTGTTTATAAAAGCATTGATTGTTGGACTTTGAATTCCTCCATAGAGATGACCAATAACAAATCCGGTTGCTGTAATTTCATTCAATTTAATTACTTCATTTGTATAATGAGATAAGTTTGTATTTGGAATAAATTCAGCTCCAGCACCTTTTAAATTTGGCATTTCTACTGGGAAATTATGTTCGGACAAACTACCATCAGCCAATCGAGTGGTTCTACTTATGGTTTTTACAAATGGTACATTATTATCTTGTACCAAAGTTGTTCCATTGTAATAATACTGGCTAATTCCACCAAAAAATAAGTTGTGCATTCTGTTATTTGCTTGGTCATAAATGCCAACTTTACCCGAATGGTAATTGCTTAAATATTGGTTGAATTGTGTTTGTGGAAAATAACCGCTACTTTTTATATCCACGGGATAAAGAAATGGTAAATCGGCATTGATTTGAAAAACGCCAGACGAAATTGTGTAGCCTTCTTCACCATTAGGAAATACTTGTGGAACTAAATTATAATCTCTTCGATGCAAATGAACGGCATCTGTAACCTCTGAATAATTACTAAAACTTAATTGTGTACCCGAATTATCAATAGTGAATTTTTGAATTTTACTAACATACGATTGTACAAAAGTTGGGTTGTTCATTGGGTTGTAACGTCCGGTGAAAGTCTGCCCACCAACGAGATAAAACTCATTTCCAATTTTGCCTAATTGTCCGCCAGTATTATGAAAAATAGGATTAGAAATTTGTTTGAAATAACTTGTTACTGGATTTCCTGCAATGATGGCATTAATCAAATTTGGCACATCAATAGTTGTTAATTTATCGAAAGTGATGTGATCGTTTGCCGATGTAGAAAAGGCATAACCACCAATAACATACAATGTGTTTCCGTCTTGATGGAAGTTCATATTTGTAGATTGTAATTGCTCTTTCAAACCAGTTGAAAGATTATTTACTGATGTTGACCAAAATTGTTGTGTTGCTACATCTACTACATAAATGTTGGTATTGTTTTGAGCATTTGGAAACGCATTGAACGGTTGTCTTGCGTGAATACCGTCTTTTCTACCGCCAATTATTAACCATTTTCCGTTGTGTTGCGCAAAAGCATACGAATGTAATCCCGGAAGATTGTCAATTGCAATTGGTGTGAGTTGCACATCATAAGGAAATGTGTTTTGTGCTAACATTACTTTGCTCGAAAGTAAAATTAGGAATAATAAAATATATTTTTTCATCTTTTCTCTATTTTGTTAGATTTCCAACAGCACAACTCACAAAAGATTTTCCTTTATGTAAAAGTGTGTTATGTCCTTTTTCGGGATAACCCAAACTCGAAAGTTTGTTTACAAATACTGCTCTATCATTCTCGGCAACTATTGTAATTGTATCATTTTCTTTATCAATTGTAACTTCTGTTACATTTTCAATTTTCAATAATGTCGTTTTTATACTGTTCATACAACTACCACATTTTATATTTTCGACATCTATTTTATGTATCATTTTAAATCTATATTTTTTAATTATTTTATATCTAACCAGTTGTTTGTTCCACCACAAAGCCAATTGGATTTAAAACCTAAATCGGATAGTAATTTTGCCGCATCTATAGATCGACCTCCACCTTTACCACAAGTTGTTACATATTGATTTTTCTTATTTAGTAAAACACTATTTTCTTTTAATGTATCTAAAGGAATATGTATAGCATTTTCAATATGATAATTGTCAAACTCCTCTTTAGAACGAACATCAATTATTTGTAAGACTATATTACTTACAATTAGTCTTTTAACCGTTTCAACTTCTATGCAATCCATACTTTTTTGGTATCATTTGGCATTCTAACTTTTATAATTATTGAAGACACAATTGTTATTATTCCAATCAAATAAATGGCATATTCTATACCAAAAATATCTGCAGTTATTCCCGAAATTATTGCTCCAATAGCATATCCCAAATCTCTCCACAATCTAAAAACACCAATGCTTTCTGCTCTTTGAAATGGGTTTGTAGCACCAGCAATTGCCGATAAAAAAGTAGGATAAACCAATGCAGTTCCAAATCCTAAAAGCCCAGAAACTAATGTCAATTGATAAAAAACAGTACAAAACGGAATAGAAACTATAGCAATTCCTTGTAGTAACATTCCCCAAAAAAGCATCGTTTTTTTTGAATAAACATCAGACGTTTTACCTGTGAACAATTGTCCAATTCCCCATACAGTAGGATATATAGCTGTTATAATTCCAATATTTGCTGTGTTATAATGCATTGAAATTAAAACGATTGGTAATAATCCCCAAATCATACCATCGTTTAAATTATTAACTAATCCTGCTTGTGTAACTGCACTTAATGTTTTGTTTTTGAAAGTAGTTTCGATAAAAATATTGTTTAATTTTTCCTGTTTTGAAGCAGTAGAAATAGTTTCTTGATGTACAAAATGCCGCGTGTCTTTTACTAAAAATAAGGTTAATAAGAAACCTGTTATCGAAATTCCAATTCCTAAATAAAACGGATAAGGTGTTACACCGTATTTTTCGGCTATAATCCCAGTTAGAAACGCTACAACTCCAACAGCAAAATAGCCTGCAAATTCGTTTAAACCCATTGCAAAACCTCTATCTTTTTCGCCAACTAAATCTATTTTCATTACTACGGTGCTACTCCAAGTTAAGCCTTGACTGATGCCTAATAAAATATTAGCAAAAATTACCCAGTTCCAAGAGTTGGCATATATTAGAATAAAAGGTACCGGAATGGCTAAAATCCAACCGAATAAAAGCAAATTTTTTCTACCAAATCGATTGGCTAATTTTCCGGTAAAATAATTTGTAATTGCTTTAGTTACCCCAAAAGCTACTATAAATGAAAGAATAGCTGTTTTGGAAGCCATCCCAAATTCAACTTCAGCAAATTTTGGAAAAATAGATCGTTCCATTCCAACCATAGCACCAACAAAGGCGTTGATGATTACCAGAATTGTAAATTGTTTCCAATTTTCTTTTAGACCGAGTTTAATAGTATTTTCTTTCAATTTTATTTTTTTTGAAATTCAAAAAACAATTCAGCATTGGCTCTTGCTGGAACTGAATTCCCAGCTAATGATATTGAATTACAAACAAAATGTTCTTTAAACAATTGTTCGTATTCTTTTAAACTTCCTCCAAATGGTGGACTAATTTCAAACTCTCGATTGAAAAGCAAACCAATTAATTTTCCGTAATCGGATAATAATTGGTGCATTTTCTAAACATATTTTTGACGCATAGTTGGTGGCAAAGCACAGAAAAAAGTTTATTCAATGATATAATCATATTGACTTTGGTGCTCAAAAAAATCTCCTAATACAACTTTAATATTGTTATTGTTTACAAACTTCTGTTTTAGATTTTCTATCAATGTCGGTGCAATATCGATTACGGTCACATTAGTAAAACCTTGTTGTAATAAATATTCCGCTTCGTAGGTATTTCCACAACCAGGAATAAGAATTTTAGCCTTTTTGTTTTCGATGGTATCGATGT
>JBIHZQ010000047.1:0-15192 GCA_044231345.1 Flavobacterium sp. | reverse complement strand
CCAAGGATGGGACGGAACTCGAAATGGAGAACCCCTACCCGCAACAGATTATTGGTTCACTGTTGACTATTTTGAAGCAGGAACAGACAAAGTATTTAAATCACATTTCTCATTAAAAAGATAAAAACACATTCATAAAAAAAGCTTCCATTTGGAAGCTTTTTTTATGAATGTGAATTATTACTTAGTTAAATAAGTTTGGAGAGCTTCTTTCAATATGGCTACTGATCGAATCAAATCTTCCTTCTTAAGCACATAAGCTATTCTAACTTGGTTCAAACCAACTCCAGGAGTTGAATAAAAACCTGCTGCAGGAGCAACCATAACAGTTTCTTTTTCTAAATCATAAGATTCTAGAAGCCATTGAGCAAAATCATCTGCATTAGCAACGGGTAATTCAGCAATACAATAGAAAGCACCTTTTGGTTTAGAAACTTTAACTCCTTCAATTTTTGTTAGTTCTGAAATTAATACATCACGACGTTCTCTATATTCAGAAATAACTTCATCAAAATAACTCTGAGGTGTCTCTAACGCTGCCTCGCTTGCTATTTGTGCAAAAGTTGGAGGACTTAATCTTGCCTGTGCGAATTTCATAGCAGCAGCCATAACCTCTTTGTTTTTTGATACCATGCATCCGATTCTAGCACCACACATACTGTATCTTTTAGATACGGAATCAATCATAATAGCATGTTCCTCTAATCCAGGGATGTTCATTACAGAATAATGAACATCACCATCATAGGTAAATTCTCGATATACTTCATCAGCGATTAAAAATAAATCATATTTTTTTGCTAAATCTGCTAATTGATACATCTCTTCTTTGGTATACAAATATCCAGTTGGATTTCCAGGGTTACAAATTAATATCGCCTTTGTTTTGGAAGTAATTAACCTCTCAAAATCTGCAATTGGCGGGAGCGAAAACCCGGTGTCTATTGTCGAAATAACAGGAACAACCGATACTCCAGAAGCAATTGAAAACCCATTATAATTGGCATAAAAAGGTTCTGGAATGATGATCTCATCACCAGAATCCATAGTGCTTCCCATAGCGAAAAGCAACGCCTCTGAACCTCCAGTAGTGATAATTATGTCAGCAACATCAACTGGAATACTATGATTTTTATAATAATTAGACAATTTTGTACGGTAACTCTCAAAACCAGCAGAATGACTATATTCTAAAACTTTTATATCTAGGTTTTTAATAGAATTCATGGCAACTTCAGGAGTTTTAATATCTGGTTGACCAATATTTAAATGGTATACTTTATTTCCCTTCTTTTTTGCAATGTCAGCATATGGAACCAATTTTCTAATTGGCGATTCTGGCATATTTCTCCCTTTATTTGAAATTGTAGGCATAATAGTTTTTTTTGCAAATTTGCAATTTTTTTTAAAAATAAAGTGACTTTTAGAGTTCTTATCAAGAATTATTTTGAAAAAATACACATCGAAAAATACACATCGAAAAACACCTTTTTTTTAAAGCAAAAAAAACACTTCAAAAGAAGTGCTTAATATGGAAATTATTGATTGGGTAATGATTTTTTCTTTTCTAATAAATTCACTTCAGGTTTTATTATTACCTCTCCTTTTATTTTAAGAGATAAAGTTCCATTAGGATAATTAACAGCATTTGATTCAACCGTAATCGTTTTTCTTATAGGTCCAGGATTCATATTATACTTCACATCAATCTTACCCGTTTTTCCTGGTAATATTGGCTCAGTTGGCTTTGAAGGGACGGTACATCCACAGGTAGATTGTACATTAGTAATAATAAGAGGAGCATCACCTGTATTCACAAATTCAAAAGATCGAATACCACTATCGGATTCTTTGGTCACTGTTCCATAATCAATAGTATTGTCTTTAGCCTTAAACTCGATTTTAGCCCCCGATTGAGCCATAAGCAAACTATTAAAACCCAAAACCACTAAAACAAAGAATATTTTTTTCATCTTTTTAAAATTAAATTCTATTGGTAAAGTTACTTTCTTTTTTAAACAATACAAATATTTATTTCCCTTTTTATACTGTATATAATTATTTACTTTTGTAGCAATTACATAAAGTGTACCAAATCAATTGTTTCTTTTTTTGAAGCAAATAATTAGTGACTCTTTAGTAATCTTATTCCTGCTGTTCGTTGCAATCTTCGCAAAAAAAAATGCGAGATTTCCTCTGCCATCAGGGCTAGTTAATAAATCATATTAATTTCTGTAAATTCAGAAAATAACTAACGAATAAAAATCATCAATAAAATGACAATTCCATCTCAATTCGATGCAAAAACTATAGAGGACAAATGGTATGATTACTGGATGAAAAATAATTATTTTCATTCAGAGCCAGATCAAAGAACTCCCTACACTATAGTAATTCCTCCACCAAATGTAACTGGCGTTTTGCACATGGGTCACATGTTGAATAACACAATGCAAGATGTGCTAATTCGTAGAGCACGATTAAGAGGATTTAATGCATGTTGGGTGCCAGGAACTGACCATGCTTCTATTGCAACGGAAGCGAAAGTCGTTGCAAAACTAAAAGCAGAAGGAATTAATAAGGAGGATTTGTCTCGTGATGAATTTTTAAAACACGCATGGGAATGGACCGATAAATATGGGGGAGTTATATTGGAGCAATTAAAAAAATTAGGAGCTTCTTGTGACTGGGAACGCACAAAATTTACCATGGACCCTGACATGTCTGCGTCTGTAATTCGAACTTTTGTAGACCTCCATAAAAAAGGACTAATCTATAGAGGTTTTAGAATGGTGAATTGGGATCCAGAAGCAAAAACGACCCTTTCCGACGAAGAAGTAATTTACGAAGAACAACAAGGAAAATTATATTTCATCAATTATAAAATTGAAGGAACTAACGATTTCTTGACCGTTGCAACAACGCGTCCCGAAACCATTTTTGGCGATACCGCAATTTGTATTAATCCAACTGATGAACGATTTTTACACTTAAAAGGAAAAAAAGCAATTGTGCCTATTTGTGGAAGAATTATCTCAATTATTGAAGATGAATATGTCGATGTAGAATTTGGAACAGGTTGCCTAAAAGTAACTCCCGCACACGATATTAATGATAAGGCACTTGGAGACAAACACCATCTAGAAATAATTGATATCTTCAATGAAGACGCTACTTTGAATAGTTTTGGATTGCATTATGAAGGAAAAGACCGTTTTGTAGTTCGAGAAGAAATTGCCAAAGAACTTGAAACCGAAGGTGCTTTACAAAAAACGGAAATCCACTTGAACAAAGTAGGAACTTCAGAAAGAACAAAAGCCGTTATCGAACCTAGATTATCAGATCAATGGTTCTTGAAAATGGAAGATTTGGTAAAACCAGCCATTAAAGCCGTTTTGGAAGATCACGAAATTAAATTATTTCCAAAAAAATTCGAAAACACCTATCGTCATTGGTTAGAAAATATCCGAGATTGGAATATTTCCCGTCAATTATGGTGGGGTCAACAAATTCCTGCGTATTATTTTGGTAACGGAACCGAAGATTATGTTGTTGCCGAATCAATCGAGGAAGCATTAATATTGGCAAAAGCCAAAACAAATAATGCTCAATTAACCATTTCCGATTTGACGCAAGATAAAGATGCTTTAGATACATGGTTCTCGTCTTGGCTTTGGCCAATGTCAGTTTTTGGTGGCATAATGGATCCAGAAAATAAAGAGTTTAATTATTATTATCCTACCAATGACTTAGTTACTGGTCCAGATATTTTATTTTTTTGGGTCGCTAGAATGATTATTGCGGGGTATGAATATACGGGGAAAAAGCCATTTACAAATGTTTATTTAACTGGATTAGTTCGTGATAAACAACGAAGAAAAATGTCTAAATCATTGGGGAATTCTCCAGACCCACTTGATTTGATAGAAAAATTTGGTGCCGATGGTGTTCGTGTTGGGCTATTGTTAAGTGCCTCAGCAGGAAACGACATTATGTTTGATGAAGAATTGTGCAATCAAGGAAAAGCTTTTACCAATAAGATATGGAATGCATTTAAATTGATAAAAGGATGGCAAGTGGACGAAACAATTAGCCAACCTGAATCGTCTAAAGTTGCAATTGAATGGTACGAAGCAAAATTGCAACAAACACTTATTGAAATTGAAGACAATTTTGAAAAATATAGAATATCAGATGCCTTAATGGTAATTTATAAATTAGTTTGGGATGATTTTTGTTCGTGGCTACTCGAAATGATTAAGCCTTCTTATCAAGCTCCAATCGACAAAATCACTTTTGATAAGGCGGTAGAAATGTTAGAAGCTAACTTAAAGTTATTACACCCTTTTATGCCTTTTTTAACAGAAGAAATATGGCAATATTTGGAAAAACGAACTATTGACGAAGCATTGATTGTTTCTTCTTGGCCTGTAGTAAAGCCTTATAATGAAAGTTTAATTACTGATTTTGAAAATACAATTGAGGTAATTTCTAGTATTAGAACCATTAGAAAAGAAAAAAACATACCATTTAAAGACACTATCGAGCTAAAAATTATTGAGAATGAAAAAGTTTCAGCTTATTTTGATTCGGTGGTAATTAAGTTAGGGAATATCAAGACTTTAAACTACATTGGTGAAAAGGTCGACGGCGCATTATCATTTAGAGTCAAATCGAATGAATATTTTATTCCAATCATGGGTGCTTTCAATGTTGAAGAAGAAATTTTAAAATTAACAGACGAACTTATTTATATTCAAGGATTTTTAAAGTCAGTGCAGGCCAAATTAGCTAATGAAAAATTTGTTTCTGGTGCTCCTGAAAAAGTTTTGAACAATGAAAAACAAAAGGAAATGGATGCGTTGGCCAAAATTGCTACTATAGAGCAAAGTTTAGCCAGTCTAAAATGAGAGATTTGTTTAAATTCAAGTTAAAAAATGATGGTTAGAAAATTATTCGTTAGGTTTTTTTCTAAATTTATCCAATAATAGTATACCCATGAGATTTGGACTTTCATTAATTTGTTGTTGTTTTTATGTAATCCATGCTTTTTCACAAGGAGACATAGGTGGTGGTTCTATAATTGCCCCAATTAGAAGTACTACAATTCCTTCTCCATCAAGTCCAATCTCACCTCAAAAAAACACTCTATTTCCCAGCGCTTTACCTGCAGCATCCACATCTAAAAGTATCGAAATCCCATCTAAAATTAATTTTAATAAAAGAAACCAATTTATTAATCCTGGAATTGTAATTGAAAAAAAGTTAAATCCTACCCCTGAAAAAGAAGGAACGCAGGTGTTTAGAAAAAATCAATATTTAGGCGATGTTAAAACTAAAGGAGCTTTTGTATCTATTTTATGCCGCGATCACGAATACGTTGACGGAGATCAAATAAGAGTTTATGTAAACGATATTTTAATTAATGAAGTTATAACACTTAATGAAACATTTCAAACAGTCGAAGTTGCTTTAAAAAAAGGATTTAACAAAATTGAATTTGAAGCAATAAATCAAGGTAGTTCTGGTCCTAATACAGCTGAATTTAGAGTTTATGATGATAATGAGAGCGTTATTTCTGCAAACCAGTGGAATCTAGCAACGGGATTTCGGGCTACAATAATTGTTGTGAAAGAATAATTTTAAGGTATTGAATTAACATTTTTCTCAATTGCCGCCTCATACTTTTCACTCACTTTTGACCAATTTATTATTGTAAAAAAAGAATCAATATAGTTTTTCTTTTTAAATTGATATTGAAGAAAATAGGCGTGTTCCCATAAATCTAATGCTAAAATAGGTATTCCTGAAACAGTTGCTTTAGGTAATAATGGATTATCTTGATTTGAAGTACTCTTCACCTGTAAATGCCCTGATTTATCAACGATTAGCCATGCCCAACCAGAACCCAGTTGTTGATAAGCCACTGTTTTGAATTGAGTTTTAAAATTTTCGAAAGTACCAAAATCTTTTATTATTGCTTGAGCTAATGTGTCTTTAGGTTTTCCACCAGATTTTGGACCAATCGATTCAAAAAATAGGGTGTGGTTATAATACCCACCCGCATTATTCCGCAACCGAGTACTGTCTGGAATAGCTTTGGCTAATATTTCTTCAATCGTTAAATCTTCCATTTCAGTATCGTCAACTATTTTATTTAAATTATTTGTAAAAGAAAGATAATGTTTAGCATAGTGAATGTCCATTGTCATTGCATCAACATAAGGAAGTAAAGCTTCGTAGGAGAATTTTAACTTTGTTAATTCAAAAGGACCAGCATCTGCCGAAACATCATCAGGATCGCCAATGGCTACTTTTTCATTCACAGTGGGTAATGGAACTTCGACTACTTCGGTTAATTTTTTCTTACTACAAGCAACTATAATAACAATGAGGCACAACCAAGCTCCAATTAAATTTAATTTTTTCATTTGATTATTATTTTTTTTGAAGTAGAAGAATAGCACTTATGTATTCTTCTTTCGCTTGTTCTGGAGTTAAATGACTTATTTGCATCCAAGCATTTGTTTTAAATGCATTTCTTAAATCAAAATTTGAAATTTTAGCTGGATTTAAGTTGCCAAATGTAGCTTGTTTATAAAAGGCATACAATCGTAATTGTATATCCTGCGGTAAGGACGCCTGTGACATTTCATCCGCAAGAGCTACAGCTTTTTGAAACCGTATGTCCAAATCATTTTCCATCATTACAATTTTGTTGCAATAATTGTTTTACCTCCGATTGCTTTTTCTCCTAATTTGACTGTAATGTTTGTACCAAGTGGTAAGAATAAATCAACTCTAGAACCAAATTTAATAAATCCCGCATCAGTTCCTTGAACTACTTGCATTCCTTCTCTAGCATAATTAACAATTCGTCTCGCCAATGCACCAGCAATTTGTCGATAAAGTATGGATCCGAAGGTTTTATTTTCAAGTACAATTGTAGTTCGCTCATTTTCTTCACTCGCTTTTGGATGCCAAGCAACAAGAAATTTTCCAGGATGGTATTTACTAAATTTTACCATTCCACTAATTGGATACCTAGTTACGTGAACATTTATTGGTGACATAAAAATTGAAACTTGTAAACGATTTTCTTTGAAGTATTCACCTTCATAAACTTCTTCAATTACAACTACCTTTCCATCGACTGGGGCAATTATTTGATTTTCATTAACCAAAACTGTTCTTGTAGGGTTTCTGAAAAATTGTAATATCAAAAGTAAAAATAGTAATACAGTTACTTCGATTGTTTTTTGTAACCAAAACAAGGTAATGTATTGGTCTGTTAACAATAATAATACAACCGTAATTGTTGTAGCTGTCAAAATGATTTTTCCGCCTTCTTTATGAAACATAATATAGTATTTGATAATATAAAAATAATATTGGTGCTACAAATATAACACTATCTAATCGATCTAAGACACCACCATGGCCAGGCATAATCTTACCGCTGTCTTTAACCCCTGCTATTCTTTTAAATTTGGATTCAATTAAATCTCCAATAGTTCCAAAAATACCCACAATAAAAGAAATTACAATCCAAATTTCTGTTGCACCTTCAATATAATATTCCGCTATTAAATATCCCGCTACTATTGTAAATGATAATCCACCAAAAAAGCCTTCGATAGTTTTTTTGGGAGAAATGCGTTCAAGTAATTTTGTTTTCCCAATAGATTTTCCTACAATATAAGCAAAGGTATCATTTGTCCAAATCAATACAAATATTCCAATAATAATTTTGGGATTGTAGCCATTAATTCCAAAGGGAATTTTGGTGATAATAATAAATGGAAATAGTACATATCCAAATAGATACAAGTATTTTGAAAAAGAACTAAGTAATTTTATTTTATCATTAAATAGAAAAAACATGCATTTAATAGAAACAGCTATCGTTGCAAATAGCAATAACAGATCTTTGGTATGATTATGCTTTAACGAAAATAAAAATAAATTGGAGTTGGTTGAATCAGCTATTTTGTAGGTAAAGAAGTATAATGTACCGGATAGAATAAGTGGGAAAATTTTATTTATATGAACTAAATTACAAAATTCATAGACTGAAATTAGTAGAAATAGGCCAAATAATAAAAAAAAGGTATCGGTAGAATAATATATTGAGGTTAAGAGTAAAAGCACATATAAAGTACCTGAAATTGACCTTTTGAGCGTTTCATTCATCTTAAAGGTCCTCTAAAAGTAGCAAGTATAAATTTTTTGCTGAACTTCCATAATGTAAAAAATCTTCTTCTTTTACTTTTTCAAAATATTTAATCGTAGTAATATTGGTTGGATAGTCTCTTTCATATTTCTTTTTAATCATTCTAAGACCGTCACTTTTGCTTTCCAATATTTGACTTGTAGTTGCTAATATTACAATATTTGCTGGTAATTCGTTTGGCTTGTTTTGTTTGATTTGATTAGACGAGAATAAAACAGAGCCTTCATCTGCTATTAAATTTTCGCAACTTGCTAAAATGAATTTTGGATTCGTAGGCTTATCGTAATTTAATTTGTTTTCATCTAACATCGAAAATAGTTTTGGTTCAAAGCACAAAACTTCACTTTCAAACCAGTCGTTTTCTTCAAGGATATTTTCAAACTGTTCTTTTACTTCGTTAACATTTTCACAATACAGAAACTTACCTCCATTTTTCTTGAAGTTAAAAGTAAATCGCTCATCTACTGGGAGAGTTAAATTTGGCGCAGAATCATTAAATTCACTTTGATTTTCATCATCTGAAGAATCATAATTTGTACCAAAAAATTTTTTAAAAAGACTCATGTTGTCGGTTCAAGTTCCTTAATTGTTGTTTGAAAACTTTCAAAGATAAAAAAATCTTAATTCAAAAAACATTTTTGAATTAAGATTTTAATTATTTTTTAAATATTTTAATTATTTTTCTTCTACTACTTCTTTATCAAAGTTTCTTTTGCCAAAAATAGCTTCTAAATCATCTTTAAAAATCACTTCTTTTTCTATCAGAATTGAGGCCAATTGATTCAATTTGTCCTTATTCTCTTCCAAAATCTTAATGGCTCTTTGATATTGATTTTCAATCAGTAATGAAATTTCTTTATCGATTACCATGGCGGTATCTTCAGAATATGGTTTAGAAAAACTGTATTCACTTTGTCCTGAAGAATCATAGTAAGTAATGTTTCCAAGTTTTTCGTTTAAACCATAAATAGTAACCATCGCTCTTGCTTGTTTGGTAACTTTTTCTAAATCACTTAGTGCTCCGGTAGATATTTCATTAAATATTACTTTTTCTGCAGCTCGCCCACCCATTGTGGCACACATTTCATCTAGCATTTGATCAGGACGAACTATGAGTCGTTCTTCTGGTAAGTACCAGGCGGCTCCTAAACTTTGTCCACGCGGGACTATAGTAACTTTAATTAGTGGGGCTGCATGTTCTAACATCCAGCTAACTGTTGCGTGTCCAGCTTCATGGATTGCAATAGCACGTTTTTCTTGTGGAGTTACAATTTTATTTTTCTTTTCTAAACCGCCAACTATTCGATCTACAGCATCTAAGAAATCTTGTTTGTCTACTGCAGTTTTATTGTGTCTGGCTGCAATTAAAGCGGCTTCGTTACAAACATTTGCAATATCAGCACCCGAAAATCCGGGAGTTTGTTTCGCCAGAAAATCAGTGTCTAATCCTTCTACTTTTTTTAATGGAGCAAGATGAACTTCAAAAATTTCTTTACGTTCCCGAACGTCTGGTAAATCTACAAATATCTGTCTATCAAAACGTCCAGCTCTCATCAATGCTTTGTCCAAAACGTCGGCTCTGTTGGTCGCTGCAAGTACAATTACATTAGAATTGGTGCCAAAACCATCCATTTCGGTTAACAATTGATTGAGTGTATTTTCTCTTTCGTCGTTTCCGCCTGACATATTGCTTTTTCCACGTGCTCTTCCTACAGCATCAATTTCATCGATAAAAATAATTGCAGGTGATTTTTCCTTAGCTTGTTTGAATAAGTCACGTACACGTGAGGCACCCACACCAACAAACATTTCTACAAAATCAGAACCTGAAAGAGAGAAGAATGGAACTTGTGCTTCTCCAGCAACGGCTTTAGCTAATAATGTTTTTCCAGTTCCAGGAGGGCCTACAAGTAGTGCTCCTTTAGGAATTTTACCTCCTAGATTAGTATATTTTTCCGGGTTTTTTAAAAACTCAACAATTTCTTGTATTTCTTCTTTTGCGCCTTCCAAACCAGCCACGTCTTTAAATGTGGTTTTGATGTCTGTCTTTTCATCAAACAATTTAGCTTTAGATTTTCCAATATTGAAAATTTGACCACCGCCACCACCTCCAGCACCACCAGACATTCTTCTCATAATGAAAATCCAAAGTCCAATAATTAGTATAAAAGGCAATAACATTTGCAATAATTCTCCCCAGTTGCTTTTTGGTTCAAATCTATAATCTTTAAGTTTACCTTCTTTGACGGCTAGTTCTAATTTATTTTGAAATAATTCATCATTCCCAATTTCAAAAGTATAATGAGGTCCTTTATTTGGTCGATTTAATAAATCTTTTGAAACGGCTTTGTGTGTTTTTTCCTTTAGCGCATTCGCAGTTAAATAAACTTCCGCTTCTGTTTTATTGTAAACAATTACTTTTTCGACCTGTCCTTTTTCTAAAAAGCTGTTAAACTTTGATGAAGAAGTTTTTAATGGTTCTTGAAAACTAGTTCCTCCAGTTATAAAACTAATAAAAAGAAAAATTAGCGCCACAGCACCATAAATTAGCCAAGGATTGACTTTAATTTTGTTCGGGGTTGGATTATTGTTTTTAGCCATTAATTTCTTATTTAGTATTTGTTTGCAATGGTGGTGATTTTTGCATCACCCCAAAGACTTTCAATATTGTAATATTCTCTAATTTGTTTCTGAAAAACATGAACTACGATGTTTACATAATCCATTAATACCCATTCAGCATTCTCCGAACCCTCAACATGCCAAGGCTTGTCTTTCAGTTCTTTCGATACTGTTTTTTGAATTGAATTTACGATTGCGTTTACTTGTGTATTTGAATTTCCGTTACAGATAACGAAATAATCACATGCGGCGTTATCGATAGCTCTTAAATCTAAAACATCAATATCATTTCCTTTTACTTCTTCAATTCCTTTGATAATGTTTGCTAATAAAACATCATTATTAGTGTTCTTTTTTGCCATTTAAATTTTTTATATAATTTGCAAAGTTACCATTTTTTGTGGTTAATTTTGGACCATGCTTAACATAATATTAGTCTTATAATTTTTTCCCTATGAATTTAATCAAACTCGATGCCATAGATTCGACGAATGATTTCCTGAAAAATTTAGCAGGGAAACAATCCTTAGAAAATTTCACCACAGTATGCGCTTCAAATCAAACCAATGGTAGAGGTCAAATGGGGTCCAAGTGGACTTCCGAGGAAGGTAAAAACCTTACTATGAGTGTGTATTTGAAAGAAATTAGCATATTAAATTCTGAAATTTTTCTACTAAATTGTATTGTCTCTTTAGCAGTTTTCAACACTTTAAAAAAGTACGAAATAACTAATTTAGCCATAAAATGGCCTAACGACATTATGTCAGACCAAAAAAAGATAGGTGGCATACTGATTGAAAATAACATAAATTTTAAACAGAAAATCACTTCGGTAGTCGGCATTGGAATTAACGTTAATCAAACCGATTTTAGATTCTTACCCAAAGCATCCTCAATGGCTTTGGTCAAAAATGCAACTTTTGAAATCGATAAACTCACCATGGAACTAGTAGAATCTATTCAGTTTTATGTAAATTTATTTGAAAATAACAACTTAGAACTATTGAATAGGTACAACGAAATTATTTTTAGAAAAGGAATTCCAACTGCTTTTCAAGATAATTCAGGCAAACAATTTATGGGAATTATCCATGGGGTCGAGATCAACGGTAAACTAACACTAGAAACTTCAAACAAAACAATCCAATATTTTGACCTAAAAGAAATTCAAATGTTATATTAACGATTAGAGTTTAATCATATTCTCTGACAAAGTTTCTATGAATTTTTGAATTGGCCCTTTTATCATCATTGCCATCATTGCATTGAACTCCCCCTCAAAAAACAATTGAACTTCACAAGAATTTTCAGAATTAGGATCGATTAAAGCACTTAATGTAAATGGAAGTTTGTCGCTTGATGCTCCCAAAACAATTTTGTTGAAAGCTATTTTTTCTTTAATTACGAGCTTTATTTCAGGCATTCCTTTCAATCCGAAAACAAATGCATTGGCATCTAATACTTCAAATTTAGCGATACTCTCTGGCATTAGTTTTTCAAAATTGGTAACATCACTCAAGGCATTAAAAACATATTCTGCCGATTGATTTAGACTAACTTTTGGGCTTTCTAAGTTCATATAATTATTATGTTGTGTTTTGTTTGGTCAGTATTTAAATTCATTAATCCTCACTAATTAAGATTATTTATTATTTCCCCCAAGTAGAAGGATTTTTTCTCCATTCCTTTAGGGCTAATTCTTCCTCTTCAGTAATGTATTTTTTCGAAACCGCTAAGGGTAATAAACTTTCATAATTACTCAAGGTGTACAAATCTAATTTAACATTTTTGAAATTTTCAGTTGCAATTTCAAAACCATAGCTAAATATTGCCGCCATTCCTTTCACGTTTGCACCCGCCTCTTTTAGGGCGTCTACCGCTAATAAACTACTGTTTCCAGTACTAATTAAGTCTTCAATTACGACTACATTTTGCCCCTTTTGTAAAAAACCTTCAATTTGATTCAAACGTCCATGTTTTTTTGGCTCTGGACGAACATATACAAAGGGTAATCCCATACTTTCCGCCACGAGAATGCCTATCCCAATGGCGCCAGTAGCCACACCAGCAATTACATCTGGTTTGCCAAATTGTTTTTCAATATTTTTAGAAAATTCATTTCGGATGTAATTTCTTACTGCTGGAAATGAGAGTGTTATCCTGTTGTCACAATAAATAGGCGAGTTCCATCCGGATGCCCATGTAAAAGGATTTTTTGGATTCAATTTAATTGCATTTATTTGTAAAAGCAATTCGGCTGTTTTTTCGGCGGTGTCTTTATTAAAAATCATAACGCAAATGTATAAAGTTTTTGTCAACGATAAACCACTTTTTTTAACAAATGAAATCCAAAAAGAAACGGATTTTCAACTATTCTTGCTTGATAGTGTTGATATAAAGCAAGTTATTGTAAAAATGTTTCAAAATAAAATTATTAAAGCCTATTTATATTATCCCGACGAAAAGGAAATAATGAAAAAACTAAAGGCAAAAATTCCAGTTAACAAAGCGGGTGGGGGATTGGTTTATAATAAAAACGGCGATGTTTTATTCATTTTTAGAAACGGAAAATGGGATTTGCCTAAGGGCGGAATCAAAAAAGAGGAGCAAATTGAGGATTGTGCCATCCGCGAAGTAGAAGAAGAAACCGGCGTTTCTGGATTAAAAATTGAAACTAAACTTCAAAAAACCTATCATGTTTTCAAGCGAAACGGAAGTTATAAACTCAAAATCACCCATTGGTTCGAAATGAAAACCGATTTTGAGGGCTCTCCCGTTGGTCAGCTCGAAGAAGGAATTGAAAAAGTGGCGTGGCTGAATCCAGAGCAAATTAAAGAAGCGCTCAAAAATTCCTATGAAAACATCAAATTATTATTTGAAGAACAAGATTAATACAATTCAATTATTCGTTTAGTTTTAATTTATTTTAACCTCTTGTTTTTACAAAGCATAATTTATAATTCATAATTTATAATTTAAAATTAATTATTGGGTTTACCTTTGCCAAATGAAAAATTCCCATCATTCCAACAATATGCTTCTCAATTTAGGTATTGAAAACCTAAACGAAATGCAAGTTGCCGCCCAAGAAACCATTTTGAGCGACAATAATATTCTTTTGTTATCACCAACAGGTTCTGGGAAAACATTGGCTTTCTTGTTGCCACTATTCGAAATGTTGCAACCCGAAATTTTATCGGTGCAATGTTTGATTTTAGTTCCCTCACGAGAATTGGCTTTGCAAATCGAGCAAGTTTGGAAAAAAATGGGAACCGATTACAAGGTAAATGTTTGCTACGGTGGGCATTCCATCGATACTGAAATTAAGAATTTAAGCAATCCACCCGCTGTTTTAATTGGAACTCCAGGACGAATTGCTGATCATATTGACCGAGGAACGTTTCGTTTAGACAAAATTCAAACCTTGGTTTTAGATGAATTTGACAAATCCTTGCAATTGGGTTTTCACGAGCAAATGTCATTCATCATAGGGAAATTAACAAAACTGAACAAACGCGTTTTGGTTTCGGCAACATCCGATATTGAAATCCCAAAATACACACGAGTTATCAATCCTACCATTTTGGATTATATTCCTGCCGAAGAAGAACGCACGAATCTGTCTATGAAATTAGTCGTTTCTAAAGAAAAAGACAAAATCGGAAGTTTGTTCAACTTGATTTGTTCCTTAAAATCGCAAGCGGCATTGGTTTTTTGTAACCACCGCGACGCTGCCGAACGCATCAGCGATACATTGAACGAAAAAGGAATTTATGCCACTTATTACCATGGTGGAATGGATCAGGACGAACGCGAACGCGCCTTAATTCAGTTTAGAAATGGAAGTGTGAGCTATTTAGTCACTACCGATTTAGCCGCTCGTGGATTGGATATTCCAGAAATGAAACACGTAATTCATTATCATTTGCCTTCAAAAGAAGACGAATTCACTCATAGAAACGGAAGAACCGCCCGTATGTTAGCATCCGGAACCGCTTACATTATCGCTCACGAAAGCGAGAAAAAAATGGATTACATTGATTATGGAATGGAAGCATTGAAAGTTGAAAATTCCAATACATTACCAAAACCACCCGAATTTCAAACCATTTACATCAGTGGCGGAAAGAAAAACAAGTTGAATAAAATTGATATTGTCGGATTCTTTTCTCAAAAAGGAAAACTCGAAAAAGGCGATTTGGGATTAATCGAAGTCAAAGATTTTATTTCGTTTGCAGCCGTAAAATTTAATAAAGTCAAAGATTTACTGCATAACATTCGAGAAGAAAAAATGAAAGGCAAGAAATTCAAAATTGAAGTGGCTAGAAAAGTGGTTA
>JBIHZQ010000122.1:0-4894 GCA_044231345.1 Flavobacterium sp. | reverse complement strand
GGGCAACCCTTCAAGTGGGGTAATTTGTGGCGCAACCGTAAATTCGTTGATTTGAATAGCGGTGTCTTTCATGGCATGTTTCATCGCACACTCGACTTCTTTTCCAATTACGTGTTCTCCAAAAGCAGAAATATAATGTTTGATTCGCCCCGAAACAATCACTCGATAGGGTTGTAAAGAAGTAAATTGAACGGTGTCGCCAATATTATAACCCCAAAGTCCAGCATTAGTTGAAATAATCAACACATAATTGACGTTCATTTCGACTTCGCCAATCGTATATCGTTTTGGATTTTCAGAATAAAACGCTTCCGATTTTATAAATTCATAGAAAATTCCTGCATTCAAAAGCAGCAACATTCCTTTTTCTTTCTGCGAATCTTGATACGCGAAAAATCCTTCCGAAGCAGGAAATAATTCTATTGAATCTACTTTTCTACCGATTAGGTTTTCAAATTTTGCGCGATAGGGTTCAAAATTCACGCCACCATAAATAAATAAATTGAAGTTTTTAAAGAGTTCACCGACAGGTTTCTTCGCTTTTTGTTGTAGTTTTTCAAAATACATTTGCACCCAAGACGGAATCCCTGAAATAACCGTCATGTCTTCATTGAACGTTTCTTCAACAATGGCATGAACTTTGGTTTCCCAATCTTCAATGCAATTGGTTTCAAAAGTGGGCATTCTGTTTTTTTGTAAATATTTTGGAACAAAATGAGCTACAATTCCCGACAATCTTCCCAATTGAATGCCGTTTTTTTCTTCTAAAATAGGGCTTCCTTGCAGAAATATCATTTTTCCGTTTACAAAATCAGCATTCCCAGTTTCGTGAATATAATGTAGAATTGCATTTCGAGCAGCTTCAATGTGAAACGGCATCGATTCTTTGGTTAACGGAATGTATTTTGCCCCAGAAGTGGTTCCTGAAGTTTTGGCAAAATACAACGGTTTGCCAGGCCATAATATGTCTTTTTGACCTTGAACGACTTTATCAACATACGTTTTTAACGCTTCATAATCTCGGATGGGTACATTTTTGGAGAAGTCTTCAACTGTTTTTATGGAATCAAAATGATGGTCGGCACCAAATTGCGTATTTTTCGCTTGACGAATCAACTTTTTAAAAACGTTTTGCTGTGTTTGTATTGGATTATTCGCCCAAATTTGGGTTTTTCTATAAATGTTTTTTGCAAATTGTTTTGCCAAAAATGATTTTACAGCCATTTATTTACTTGGTTTTATTCTTTTTTTTATTTGCTTTAGAAAGCTGTTTTTCTTCTTCAATAACTTGTTTTCGAAACTTAATTTCCTGCTCAGAAGCACTAGTTTTCAACTCTTTCGGAGGAGTTTCGCTGGAGAGTAAAATAGAATCTTTGTTTACTTTTTCGTACTCCAAATCTCCATTCAAAACCTTAACTACTGATTGAAGGTAGGCTTCGTTTTTATTTAAAGCACGCGTTAATGAATCGGATTTAATAGCTAATTCTGTGGCTTCTTTTCTTAGTTTTTCAGAAGAATATCCCGGAATGTATTCTCGCAAAGGAGTAAAAGCAATAATGAAAGTGGTAACAAAAATAACCAAAATTGTTCCTATTGAAACCACCACAAAAACATTCATTAATGTCAATCGAAGAGAAAAAATTTCTTCAAAAGTATCTTCATTTAAAATAACCAATCGGTTTTTTGTAAATAATTGTTTTTTGAGGAGCTGTCTGATAATTTTTATTCGAGGCATTGTAGTCCGTATTTATTACAAATATACTATTATTTGTTACTATTGTTGTTGTTAATGTAATTGGTCTATGGTTTTGAATGCTAATTTACAATTAGAATTAATAAATATTTACTAATAAACAAAAAAATAGCTGTTTTCTTTTTATCTTTGTATGACAATTTATTATTAATATGCTTCGGCACAAAGAACGATATCATGGGAAGATTAGGTCCAACAGAAATAATTTTAATCGTTGCAGTAATCCTTTTAATGTTTGGAGGTAAAAAAATTCCAGAACTTATGAAAGGTCTTGGTAACGGAATTAAAGAATTCAAAAACGCATCGAAAGGTGATTCTCCAGTAGATAAAAAGGAAGACGAAACAAAATAAAAAAAAGGCTTTTCATAATTTGAAAAGCCTTTTTTCTTTAAATAACCATCGTCAATTGAATTCGTTTTCGGTCTTCATCTACTTCTGTGACTTTTACTTGAACGTGTTGGTGTAATTTTACTACTTCGTTCACATCGCTTACAAAACCTGCTTTAAGTTGCGAAATATGAACCAAACCACTTTCTTTGATTCCAACATCCACAAAGCAACCAAAATTAGTAATGTTATTCACAATTCCAGGTAAAATCATTCCGGTTCTTAAGTCTTTTATGGATTTTACATTGGCGTCAAATTCAAAAACTTTTGCCGATTTTCGTGGATCTAAACCTGGTTTTTCAAGCTCTTTTATAATGTCTTTCAATCCCAATAATCCAATTTCGGAAGTAATGTAATTTTCAGGTTTTATTAAGGCTGTTTTTTTTTTATTGGCAATCAAATCGTGCACGGTCAATTTCAAATCTTTTGCCATTTTCTCTACAATTCCGTAGGCTTCAGGATGCACCGCAGAATTATCCAATGGGTTTTTTGCATTCGAAATCCGAATAAATGCTGCGCCTTGCTGGTAGGCTTTTTCTCCTAATCGCGGTACTTTTTTCAACTGCTTTCGGTCAAGAAAAGGTCCATTTTCTGAGCGGTATTGCACAATGTTTTCTGCTAATTTCTCCCCAATACCACTCACATAACTTAATAAATGTTTCGAAGCCGTGTTGATATTTACTCCAACCGAATTCACGCAACGAATCACTGTTGTATCTAATTCTTCCTTTAATTTGGTTTGATCTACATCGTGTTGGTATTGACCTACGCCAATTGCTTTCGGATCAATTTTTACCAATTCTGCCAACGGATCTGAAAGGCGTCTCCCAATTGATACCGAACCTCGCACCGTAACATCGTAATTTGGAAATTCATCTCTCGCAATTTTTGAAGCCGAATAAACAGACGCACCAGCTTCCGAAACAATAAAAACTTGAACGGGTTTATCAAACGCTATTTTCTTAATAAAAAATTCTGTTTCTCGGGAAGCGGTTCCGTTTCCAATTGAAATGGCATCAATTTTATAGGAATTCACCATCGAACGGATTTTTTTCATCGCCATCGCATCTTCCTTTTGTGGTGCGTGCGGATAAATGGTTTCGTTGTATAACAAATCGCCTTTTTCGTCCAAGCAAACAATTTTGCAACCACTTCGAAAACCCGGATCAATGGCTAAAATTCGCTTTTCTCCTAAAGGTGGCGCCAACAATAATTGACTCAAATTATTGGCAAAAACCTGAACAGAATTGGCATCAGCCTTCGCTTTTGCTTCTTGTAAAGTCTCATTTGAAATGGCTGGATTCAACAATCTTTTAAAACTATCTTCAATCGCTAATTGCAAATGTGGCGTGGTGGCGTTGTTATTTTTTATGATTAATTCATCGATAATTTCTAACGCTTCTGCTCCAGAATTTTCCGAATCAACTTCCACTTTTAACTTTACAAATCCTTCGTTTTCAGCACGAAGCATTGCTAATAATCGATGCGATGGCGCTTTAGTTAAATTTTCCGACCAATCAAAATACTGATTGAATTTTTGGGCTGCCTCATCGTCTTTTTTAGATTTAGAAACCTTGGTGGTAATCGTTGCTTTTCTTTGGTATAGTCTTCGCAACTGCTTCCGAACATAACTGTTTTCGTTAATCCATTCGGCAATAATGTCTCTGGCGCCTTGTAAAGCGTCGTCTTCGTTGATGATATTTTTGTTTAAATACTGTGTAGCGATAAAATCAACATCATCATTGTTTTGCGCCATTATTATTTTAGCCAAGGGTTCCAATCCGTTTTCTCGGGCCACATCGGCTTTTGTTTTTTTCTTCTTTTTAAAAGGTAAATAAAAGTCTTCTATTTCCTGTAAATCGAAACTTTCTTGGATTTTTTTATTTAATTCTAGAGTAAGCGATTTTTGTTCTTCTATAGATTTTATGATGGCTTCTTTACGTTTTACAAGTACTTCATACTCTTTTTGAAACTTGGCGATTTGTTCTATAAAAACTTCGTCTAAATTTCCCGTAGCATCTTTTCGGTATCTAGAAATAAAAGGGATAGTACAATCTTCTTGTAAAAGCTGCACGGTTTTTTGAATATTAATCGCGGTTGTTGCAACGTGTTTTGAAATGAATTGTATGTTGGTCATAATTTAATTAAATGGTAATTCTACCAATAATTGTCTGTAAATAATCTATTAACAGCTGATTTTATTTACTCTATTTTGGTGTCTTCCGCCTTCAAAATTGGTATTTAGAAACGCTTGAACCATTTCTACTGCTTGCGGAATTGAAGTATAACGAGCTGGAATACTAATAATATTAGCGTCATTATGTTGACGCGCTAAAACAGCAATTTCTTTCATCCAACACAATGCCGCACGTACTTTAGGGTGTTTATTAACCGTCATTGCAATTCCATTTCCGCTTCCGCAAATAACAATTCCAAAATCGACTGTTCCATCAGAAACATCTTTAGCTACTTTATGACCAAAGTCAGGATAATCTACACTTTCGTGCGTGTCTGTTCCATAATTTATAACTACGTGTCCGTTGGATTCTAAAAATTGAACAATCGCGCTTTTATAATCAGGACCAGCGTGATCGTTTCCTATTGCTATTTTCATTATTTTTTATTTTAATAGAGCAAATTTACTAAACTAATGGTAATAATATTTTAAATAATTATAATCAATAAAAAGAAAAGAAAAAAATAACAATATCATTAAAATATTAAATTATTTTTAATAAAACTGTTAAAGTAATT
>JBIHZQ010000121.1:0-4920 GCA_044231345.1 Flavobacterium sp. | reverse complement strand
GTGTTCTTTTTTAAGTCCAAAAATTCGAAGATGTCTGCATGCCACGTTTCGATGTAAATCGCAAAACTTCCTTTTCGTTTTCCGCCTCCTTGATCGACATATCGTGCCGTATCATTAAAAACACGAAGCATCGGAACAATTCCGTTTGACGTTCCGTTTGTCCCACGAATATACGACCCTGTGGCGCGAACATTGTGAATAGACAATCCGATTCCACCTGCCGATTGCGAAATTTTTGCGGTTTGTTTCAACGTGTCATAAATTCCGTCAATACTGTCGTCTTGCATGGCCAAAAGGAAACAAGAAGACATTTGAGGTTTTGGCGTACCTGCGTTGAAAAGTGTTGGGGTGGCGTGCGTGAAGAATTTTTTCGACATTAAGTCGTAGGTTTCAATCACGGAGTCCAAATCGTTTAGGTGAATTCCCACCGAAACCCGCATCAACATGTGTTGCGGACGTTCTACAATTTTCCCGTTTATTTTTAGCAAATAAGAACGTTCAAGTGTTTTAAAACCAAAATAATCGTAGTTAAAATCGCGGTTATAAATGATGTGCGAATTCAAAAATTCGGCATTATCCATAATCACTTGGTGCACTTCTTCAGAAAGCAAGGGTGCTTTTTGATTCGTTCTCGGATTCACATAATGATACATTTCATTCATGGTTTCCGAGAAGGATTTATTGGTATTTTTATGTAAATTAGAAATGGCAATTCGGGCTGCTAGTTGCGCATAATCTGGGTGGGCGATGGTCATTGAAGCGGCAGTTTCAGCGGCTAAATTATCTAATTCTGAAGTGGTTACGCCGTCATATAATCCCTCAATAACGCGCATCGCTACTTTTACAGAATCTACCAAATCATTTAAACCATAGCATAGTTTTTTAATTCTATCGGTGATTTTGTCGAACATTACAGGCTCCTTGTGGCCGTCTCTTTTTACTACGTACATACTTTTTGTGTTTTTTAAAAACAGAAAATCCCTTCGCTGTTTTTCGTTATTTGTATTATTTTTTGGAGCTGTTCCAGCTATCCATTGCAATCTTTTTATTTTTAAAGAAAAAATAAAAAGGATTTCCATTACTATCTGGGCTAGGGCCTCAGAGGTAAGAATAAAATTCGATTATTAATTACAATTTTATAAAAACCGCAACTCTAACTATAGTTGAAATTATTTTCTAGAAATCAGCGTCGAAGCTAATTTTCTGTGCTTGAGAATCCGTATTCATTACCCCAGCTTTTTGATATTCGGCCACTTTTTTCTCAAAGAAATTCGTTTTTCCTTGAAGTGAAATCATGTCCATAAAATCAAATGGATTTGAGGTATTGTATTCTCTATCGCAACCCAATTCTACTAACAATCGGTCAGTTACAAATTCTAAATATTGTGTCATTAACCCCGCGTTCATTCCAATTAAACTCACTGGAAGTGACTCGGTAATGAATTCTCTTTCGATGCGCAATGCTTCCACAATAATTTCTCTAATTCTTGCTTTTGGCACTTTATTTACTAGGTGGTGGTTGTGTAAGTGCACCGCAAAGTCGCAGTGAACGCCTTCGTCACGAGAAATTAATTCGTTTGAGAAAGTCAAACCTGGCATTAAACCTCTTTTTTTCAACCAATAAATCGAACAAAATGCTCCCGAGAAGAAAATTCCTTCTACGGCTGCAAACGCAATTAATCGTTCGGCAAAAGAATCGGATTCAATCCATTTTAGTGCCCAATCTGCTTTTTTCTTAATTGCAGGAAACACTTCTAATGCATTGAATAATTCGTCTTTTTCTACTTCATCTTTCACGTAGGTGTCAATCAAAAGCGAATAGGTTTCGCTATGGATGTTTTCCATCATGATTTGAAATCCGTAGAAAAATTTAGCTTCTGCATACTGCACTTCGTTTACAAAGTTTTCAGCTAGATTTTCGTTAACAATTCCGTCCGAAGCCGCGAAAAAAGCTAAAATATGTTTGATAAAATACTTTTCATCGTGCGTCAATTTGTTGTTCCAATCGTTCAAATCTTGGGACAAATCAATCTCTTCTGCAGTCCAAAAACTGGCCTCCATTTTCTTATACCATTCCCATATATCGTGATGTTTTATTGGAAAAATCACGAAACGGTTCTTGTTTTCTTGTAAAATTGGCTCGACTAAAGACATAGTGTATTGAGTGTTATTGAATTAAAAAAATGATTTTTTGTGACTTTTTGGTTTACAAAGATTGTCATTTGAATTGTAAAAAGAAAGCCAAACTTATTCACAATCGGAGATAGTTTTTAACAAAGCGAAAGAAATAATGTGCTTCGTGTCGATTTTTTAACTTTCTGTTTTTCAGTATATTAAAAATATAAATGTCGAAAAACTCCCTAAAACAAAGGGATTTCTAAAAACAAAAAGTTGTAGATTCGTTGGTCCTTGAGAAAATTATTTTTTTAGTTCTTGGGCTACTTTTTCGAGTTCTAAATACCAGTCTTCACCAAATCGTCTTATGAGTGCTTCTTTAACGAATTTATAGACTGGCACTTCTAATTCTTTGCCTAGTGAACAGGCATCGTCGCAAATGTCCCATTGGTCATAATTGACCGCGGCAAATTCGGTAAAATCCTTCACACGAATAGGATATAAATGACACGAAACGGGTTTTTTCCAATCAATCGCTCCTTGGTTGTAGGCTTGTTCGATGCCGCATAGCGCAGTTTTTCCGTCAAAAATTACATAGGCGCAATCTTTATTGTCAATCAATGGCGTTTCTAAATCGCCGTCAGTTCCTTTTGTCCAGGTGCCTTGTGCTTCGATAGAGGCAATTCCTTCTTTACGAAGAAAGGGCTTTACCTTTGGATAAATGGCTTCTAAAATTTTAGTTTCTTCTTCGCTTAAAGGTGCTCCGGCATCGCCATCAACACAGCACGCACCTTTGCAGGCCGATAAATTGCAAACAAAATCTTTTTCTAAAATGTCTTCCGAGACGATGGTTTTTCCTATTTGAAACATATGGCAAAGGTACATACTATTTTGAAAGTTGTTCTATTATTAACGCTATAATCACTTTTAGTAGCTGTAATTTTAACTACTTTTGCGGCATTAAATTAGAACTAATGGAATTAGACTTTAGAGAAATTGCGACTGTAGGGATGGTATTGTTTGCTGTAATTGACATTGTTGGAACTATTCCAATCGTAGTTGATTTAAGAGCAAAACACGGACATATTGAATCGGAAAAAGCGTCGCTGGTTGCCGGATTAATCATGATTGTGTTCCTATTTGTGGGAGAAGAATTATTGAAATTAATTGGGCTGGATGTCAATTCTTTTGCGGTTGCTGGTTCGTTTGTACTTTTTTTCCTTGCCTTAGAAATGATTTTAGGCATTCGGATTTATCGCGATGAAGAAGCAAGTTCCGCTTCAATAGTTCCCATTGCTTTTCCTTTGATTGCGGGCGCTGGATCGATGACTACTTTATTATCGTTGCGAGCGGAGTTTCAAACGATTAATATTATTATTGCTATAATTTTGAATATTATTGTGGTTTATGGGGTATTAAAATCGTCTGCTAGAATAGAAAAAATGTTGGGTAAAAACGGGCTCGGAGTTATCCGAAAGGCTTTTGGCGTGGTACTTTTGGCAATAGCTGTTAAATTATTTGCTGCTAATGTTAAAGGTTTATTCTTGTAAGTTATATTTTTATTATTTTTACAAAAACAAAAAAATTAAAAATGAAAATTTTTACTTCTATACTAATTGGTTTGGCATTAGTCTTAATCGTTTTTAACATCACCCTTTTAGACTTCCAACATCTTTTCGAAGGAGACAGTGTAATTGCTTTAATTGGCATTGGTGCTTCTATTTGTGCGGTTTTAATTCTGCTTATTTTTAGGATTTCAAAAATGATTGCTGAACGAAGCAACGAAAAATAACTATGTTTGATACTTTAATTATTGGGGGAGGTGTCGCTGGAATTTCCTGTGCGCTAGTGCTTGGTTCCGCAAAAAACAAACCCTTCATGTCCGATAAAAAAATCGGAATTATTGCTCATACTAAAACCTCATCACTTCAAGAAGCTATATTTTATAATGCTTACGGAATAACCCCAGGAAAATTAGGATCCGAATTATTAAAAGAAGGTCCCGAAAATTTATCCCATCTTTATCCGCATGTTCAACAAATTTCTGGAGAGAAAGTACTTTCAATTACTGGTGAATTTCCAAATTTTTTGGTGTTGACTACCGCTAATTCTTATTCCTGTAAAAGTATTGTGGTTGCCATTGGTTATTCAAACACCTTTGCCATTGATGGTTTATTGGATTTTGTGATGCCGCACAAGAAAGCACATCCTGACAAGCAACGCATTCAATTGAAAAATCGGGATCATCAAGTCGCTGAAGGAATTTATGTGGCGGGAACATTGGCCGGATGGCGCAGTCAACTGGCTATTGCAGCTGGCAGTGGCGCTGCGGTGGCTACTGATTTACTGACGCTTTGGAACGACGGAATTCCTACACAGAGTCACGACAGTGTCAAAAAATAATTTGGTTTTTTACTTCACTTGATCCATCACAACTTTAATCATTGGGTCTTCTTTTAGAATAATAGTAAAATAGTCTTGTTCTTCAAATAATTGTCTTGCAAATTCAGCGATTAGGTATTTTTTCGCTATTTCTTTGTAAGGTTCTAACTGAATTATTGCACCATTAGCTTCCGCATATTTTTGAAATTGCTGAACTATTTTGGTTTCTTTTTCCATTTTTCGTAGAAACTGATTGTAATCTAACTTAGAAAAGGCATTCCTATTGCGGTCTATTTGCTCAAATGCAAAATAACTAACAAGACCTGATTCCATCAAATAAATAACTTCTTCACTTCCTTGGGCTACTGGCAATGGAACGAATAAGTCGGGTACAATACCGCCGCCGCCATAAACTGTTTTGCC
>JBIHZQ010000120.1:0-5000 GCA_044231345.1 Flavobacterium sp. | reverse complement strand
ACTCTACGTTGTCCGCCTCCGCTACCAAAGCCACCACCAAAACCACCGCCACCAAAAGCACTTCCAAAAATATCACCAAATTGACTGAAAATGTCGTCCATATTCATATGTCCGCCACCATATCCGCCACCTCCTCCATTTTCGAAGGCTTGATGTCCATATTGATCGTATTTTGCCTTCTTTTGAGGGTCACTTAAAACTTCATAGGCTTCAGCGGCTTGCTTGAAACTCTCTTCTGCTTTAGCGTCTCCAGGATTTTTATCTGGATGAAACTCAATTGCTTTTTTGCGATACGCCTTTTTAATTGCAGCAGCATCAGCATTTTTTGTAATTCCTAATATTTCGTAAAAATCTTTTTTCATTTTTATTTTTTGTTGAAAAACAACCTTTTAGATTGAATTTTAATTAGAAATTAATTACCAATGACTACTTTAGGAAAACGAATGATCTTATCTCCGAGTTTATATCCTTTTTCAAGAACATCAACAATTTTTCCTTTTAAATCTGGTGTTGGAGCTGGAATTTGAGTAATTGCTTCAGCAAAATCTGCATTAAAAACATCACCAGTTCTTACCTCGACTTCCTCTAATCCTTTTGAGTTTAATGTATTTTTAAGTTTGTCATGAATTAACTCAACTCCTTTTAACATTAATTCGTCGTCTGTTTTTTTTATTTCTATGAGTGCTCTATCGAAATCGTCTAAAACAGGTAATAATGCCAATAAAACCTCTTGGTTTGCTGTTTTAAATAATTCGATTCGCTCTTTGGTAGTTCTTTTTTTATAATTTTCAAATTCAGCAAACAAACGGATATGTTTGTCTTTTTCGGTGGATAATTCTTGAGCTAATTGTTCCTCAACACTTAATTCTTCAACGATAAGTTGTTCTCCATTTTCATTGTTTTCAATGGTATTGTCATCGTGTTCCTGTTTAATTTCAGTAGTATCAGTATTCATCTTGCTGTTATTTTTAAAAATCTTTTTAAACATTTTTTTTTATTCTTTCCTTTATAAAGCAAAAGTACTGCCATTTCTTAAAAAATGTCAAATTGTCACCTCCTATTATAGCATAAAAGTGCCAGTAGCTACTGAATAATTACTTAACGTAGTAATGCATCAGTACTTTTAAAAAGCGCAATCAATAATTTGAACTTTTGTAATAAACAATTAATATAACTTTAATATAATTTTAAGACAATTTGGTTAGGATTAATCTAAATTTGTATTTAAATAAAGAAGTAAATTATTTTACTTGAAGTAACGTATTGTTTACTGTTTAATTATTAATTCATTTTACACAATAAAAAAAAGCACTCTCACGAGTGCTTTTTTTATTAAAATAAATTTTTAAGAGCCCTATCAACAGTTCCAAATTTATAAATAAATCCATTTTTTAGGACTTTACTTGCACTGATTTTTCTGTTTTCGAATAACAAAATGTGCATTTCACCGAGAATGCATTTCATTACAAACTGAGGGATATTTGGTAAAAATAGTGGCTTTTTTAAAACTAATGCAATAGCTTTGGTAAGCTCAGTATTAGTTATTGGAGAAGGTGAAACCGCATTATAAATTCCATCCCATTGATTTTCAAGAGCAAATAAATATAATGCAGCAATATCATGAATGTGAATCCAAGATTGAACTTGTTTTCCTGATCCGAATGCTGCACCCAATCCCAACTTAATTGGTTTTACCATCTCCATCAGAGCACCGCCTTTGTTTGAAAAAACAATCCCAGTTCGCAGTTTACAAACATTGATATTTAGCAATTTAAACTTATCGACACTTTCTTCCCATTTTAAAACCACATTACCGAGAAAACTATCCTGCATTTCGTTAGTGTTTTCATCAAAAACAGTGTTAGAGTTATTTGGATAAATTGCCGTGCCCGATGCCGAAATAATTTGTTTAACTTCGTTAGGATTATTTTTTAACGTAGAAAAAAGAGTATTTGTTGCTACAATTCTACTTTCAATAATTTCTTGCTTATAACTTTTTGTCCACCTTTTAGAAATAGAGGCACCTGCTAAATGAATAATCGCATTCACTCCTATTAATGAGTTTTCGTCTATCAATCCCTGTGATGGATTCCAATAAAAACCTTTAAAGTTTGGTTCGTTAACTATTTTTTTCTTTGAAGTAGTAAGATAATGAACACTGATACCATTTTGAAGCAGTAAAGCAGTCAACTCATTCCCTATTAAACCAGTAGCTCCTGTTATTAAGACTTTCATATGAATACACATTAATACTGCAAAATTACGGTTTATTATAAATAATCGAAGTCTATTTTAAGGTGGTTTTAACTTTCGTTATATCAATTACTTTTGACTTTTACACTCCATTCAAAATCCATTTCGGCTACTTGAGTGCCATTTTCGTCCACTCCAATTGATTTCATCCAACATGTTTGACCCTCTCCAGTAGAAATAGATTGGGCAATTGCTTCTTCAATTAATGAATTGTCCGAGCAGGTAAAGGTGATTTTTCCAATGGCTTTTTTTGTAAAAGTTGATTTATTGTGAGCAACTAGCATCGAAATAGGTCGGCTACTTTTTTTAATTTGTTTCATAACCAAAACTCCCGTAGCCAGTTCTGCTGCCATTGCTTGCACTGCAAAATACATCGAGTTAAAAGGATTTTGATTAATCCATCTATAGGTTACCGTAGTAGTGCATTTTGAATCGTCAATACTAAAGACGCGAACGCCACAAAGAAATGCGGCGGGTAATTTAAAAAACAAAAAAATGTTCAGATTAGTGGGTGTAAATTTCATTTGGTCTAATTTGTTAGAAATATAATACTATTTCTCCTATTTTAGAACAAATTTAGTATCAAAAAAGTAATCTTTCTTAATAATTGTTAATTCTGTGTTAAATAATAGTACTATGTGTAACATACTACATTGTTTAAGATATATATTTGCATAAGAAATTACTATTTTTAATATATAGTTTAAATTTTAAAAATCAAATTATGAATATTGAAAACACCAAAGCCCAAATGCGAAAAGGGGTCCTAGAGTTTTGCATCTTATCTGTTTTAAAAGAAAAAGACGCCTACACATCGGAAATTTTGGATACTTTAAAAAATGCTAAACTATTAGTAGTTGAGGGCACTGTTTATCCCTTACTCACTCGATTAAAAAATGATGGGTTACTCAGCTATCGTTGGGAAGAATCTACTTCTGGCCCACCAAGAAAATATTATGAGTTAACCGAAATCGGTAAAACATTTTTAAAAGAATTGAACAGCACTTGGATGGAGCTTTCGGATGCTGTAACGTTAATCACAAATCAAAATTAAAAATCATGAATAAGACATTAAATATAAATTTAGGAGGACTATTTTTTCATATAGATGAGGATGCGTTTCAAAAATTAACTCGGTATTTTGAAGCCATAAAACAATCGCTCTCCAATACAAGTGGTCAGGATGAGATTATTAATGACATCGAAATGAGAATCGGTGAGTTAATTAGCGAAAAACATATCAATGACAAACAAGTCATCAGTTTAAAAGAAGTAGAAGACGTAATAGCAATAATGGGACAGCCCGAAGATTATCGTATCGATAATGACGAACCCACACCAAAACAAGACTATGTATCAGAGGGAAAAATTAGTCGGAAACTTTATCGAGACACTGAAAACGGTATGGTTGGTGGAGTTTTAGCAGGACTAGGACACTACTTTGGAATAGACAAAGTATGGTTACGGGTCTTTCTATTGCTTTTAGTATTGGCATGGGGAACGGGGGTATTGGCATATATCATTTTATGGATTGTAATGCCCGAAGCAAAAACAACTACAGAAAAACTTGAAATGAGAGGACAACCAGTAACAATTTCAACTATTGAAAAAAAAGTACGGGAAGAAATTGAAGCACTTTCAGAAAAATACAAATCAACTGATTTTGAGAAAATGAAATCTGAGATGAAAACTGGTGGCGAAAAGTTGAAAGATTCTTTAGGAGAAATACTAAATTCAATTTTTCGAATATTGGCTAAAATTATTGGTGCTTTTCTTGTTCTTTCAAGTTTGGCGATACTAATCGTATTTTTAATTGGTGTAATTACCCTAGGAACCGTACATTTTCCAAATTTTCCATTTCATGATTTTATTGCTTCTGGTAATTTCACGGACTATCCAATTTGGTTTTTCAGCATATTACTATTTGTTGCCATTGCTATTCCATGCTTTTTTATACTCCTTCTAGGGTTTAGATTATTATCACCAAATTTGAAATCTATTGGCCCTATTGCTAAATATAGTTTAATAGGAATTTGGAGTATCGCCTTAGGATTGTTGATATCCGTAGGGGTTCAACAAGCTTCGGAATTTGCTTACAAAGGCAGAGTATATGAAAAGCAATCAATCAATCTTAAAGTCAACGACACTCTATTAATTCGATTTAAACATAACGATTACTTTGCAAAAGACGCCAAAGAATATACTGATTTTGAGATAACAAAAGATTCGATGAATCAAAATGTAATTTATTCTAATAGTATAGCCTTTGAAATTTTAAAAACAGATGAAAAATTACCTTACCTCCAAATAAATAAAGAAGCAAAAGGAAAATCTTTTATTGATGCCAAACAAAGAGCAGAAAAAATAAAATATGGTTTTAGAATTGATGGAAATCAATTGCTATTAGATAATTATTTGCTTTCTGAATTGAAAGATAAATTTAGAGGGCAAGAAATTCAAATCAAATTGTTTTTAAAAAAAGGAACATTATTTAAAGTAGATTCCAATGTTAAAAACTTTGATTATTCTGACAATAACTTTTTTAACCTGCACTATAGTTCAGAGGAATATATTTACCGAGTTGAAGACAATCAAATAAAATGTTTGAATTGTCCAATAACCGAAAATGAATTTGAAGATATTAACTCAAAAGCTGACACTATTGAAACTACAACGGTTTCAGTAAAAGTGAATGGTGAAGAAGTCATAATAAACGAAACAATAAGACCAAAAACTAATTAATTACT
>JBIHZQ010000119.1:0-5070 GCA_044231345.1 Flavobacterium sp. | reverse complement strand
GTGCGGTGCCTAATTTTGGAACGTATGTTCTTATGTGCATTTGGGAGTCAGAAGATCATGCTCAAACTTTTTTTGAAGAAAATAGATTTTTTAAAGCCTACCAAAAACGAAGTAGCGAACACTTCACTGTTTATCTCAATTCTGCCGAGGCACATGGCTACTGGGATGGCCTACAACCGTTTCATAAAAATGCAGAACTAGCACAAGATAAGCCGGTAATAGTATTGACTAGAGCCAGTATTAGGTTTAGAAAATTGTTGTCGTTTTGGAGTAAAGTTGGTTCGGTAAGCCAAAGTCTTGAAAATTACGATGGACTGGTTTTATCTATTGGCGTAGGCGAGTGGCCTTTGATACAGCAAGCAACCATTAGCATCTGGAAAACACAAAAGGAAATGCTAGATTATGCGTATAAAAATCCGAAACATCGCGAAGTGGTAATGCTAACTAGAAAACTTAACTGGTACAAAGAAGAAATGTTTGCTCGATTTGTGCCCTACAAATTTGAGGGAAAATGGGACGGGAAAGAGGCTGCTGATTTTTTATAACGTTGCACGACGCATTTGATCTATTGAATTATACATTATTTACCACATTAATTTGCTATGACTTAAAGTAAAACAATCATTATAAGTAATTTATAACTGAAAAATGCAATTATCAATAACGGAAACTTACTAATAATTGTAGACAACTATTTTGTAAAATTTGTATTTGTTACAAAGAAATCTAAATTATGTTTAATATATTTGTAAATAAATTAAACAAAAAGTGACGTCACAAAATAATCAATTAAATGCCATTGTTATTGGTTCTGGAATTGCCGGAATTGCAAGTGCAATTCGTTTGCAATTGAAGGGTTATAATGTCACGGTTTTTGAAAAAAATTCCTACCCTGGTGGAAAGCTATCTGCATTTAAATTAGGAAATTATCGCTTTGATGCAGGACCATCTTTGTTTACGATGCCTCATTTTGTTGATGAGTTATTTGAATTAGCAGGTAAAAATCCTCGAGACTACTTTAACTACATAAGGCATGATAAATCTTGTAATTACTTCTGGGACGATGGAACTAGATTAGAAGCCGATAGTAATATTGCTTCCTTTTCAAAAAAAGTGAGTGATACGTTTAATACTCAGCCAAATGTTATTGAAAAGAAATTAAGAAGAGCCGCGTTTATTAATGAAACCATTGGCGAGCTGTTTTTAGAACAAAGTCTGCATCAAATTAAGAACTTCTTGAATTTTAAAACACTAAAAGCACTTTTAAAAATCAATCGTTTAGACATTAGCAAGTCGTTACATGAAACTAATTTAAAGGATTTAAAACACCCAAAATTGGTTCAATTATTTGACAGATATGCTACTTATAATGGTTCAAATCCATATAAAACGCCTGGTATCATGGGGATTATCCCTCATTATGAACACAATGTTGGTACATTTTTCCCAATAGACGGCATGAACAGTATTACCGCCTCTTTAGTAAAATTAGCCGAAGATATTGGGGTGAAATTTATTTATAACAGTTCAGTTGATGAACTACTTTTAGACCCTTCATCCAAACAAGTTATTGGGGTTAGGGTAAATGATAAAACCATTACTTCTAATTTGGTTTTTAGTAATATGGACGTCTATTTTACCTATCATAAATTGTTGCCTCTAATGAAAACTCCAAAAAAGACCTTGTCTCTGGAGCGCTCAAGTTCAGCAATTATTTTTTATTGGGGAATAAAAAAAGAATTCCCAGAATTAGATTTGCACAATATATTTTTTTCGGACAATTACAAAGAAGAATTTGCGTGTATTTTTGATAAAAAAACAATGGTTGACGACCCAACGGTTTACATAAGCATATCATCGAAATTAGCAAAAGGCGATGCTCCAGTTGGGACTGAGAATTGGTTTGTAATGGTAAATGCGCCATCTAATGTGGGACAAAACTGGGATTCCTTGTTGAGTAGTACTAAAAAAAATGTGCTTTCAAAAATTAACAAACAGCTAAACATTAAATTAGAGGACTTTATAGAAAATGAACAAATTTTAGATCCGCGAACCATCGAAAGCAACACCTCTTCTTATCAAGGTTCGTTATATGGAACGGCAAGTAATTCTAAATTCGCAGCATTTTTAAGACATCCAAATTTTAAAACTAAAATTAAAGGGTTATATTTTGTTGGCGGAAGCGTTCATCCTGGTGGTGGAATTCCGCTTTGTTTATTAAGTGCTAAAATTGCTGCAAATCATGTTAAATAACAACTCCAATTTAAAACTTAAAGCATCAATTATTATATTGATTGCCTTCTATTTTTCGGGGATAGTAGGTATTTTGACTAACAACCAAACCATCGATTTTCTTTCATTAACGCCGCTGAATTTATTAGTTAATGCGTCTTTACTGCTTCTCAATCATGAAAAAGGAACAAATAAACAATGGATAGTTTTTCTTGTTGTTGCAATCGTTGGATATTTTATAGAAGTGATAGGGGTCACTACGGGAGTAATCTTTGGCGATTATGTTTATAAAACAACCTTAGGCTGGAAATTACTTGAAACACCACTCATTATAGGAGTAAACTGGATGCTTCTCACTTGTGCGGTGGTTTATACCATAGGAATTAAAATTAAAAACACGATTGTAATAGCTTTGATATCAGCAGGGTTGCTAGTTGCTCTTGATATTTTGATTGAGCCAGTGGCAATGAAATACGATTTTTGGACTTGGAACCAATCAATTGTACCTATGAAAAATTACATCGCTTGGTTCTTCATTTCTTTTATTCTTTGTTATGTTGTAGCTCATTATAAAAGTGTTTCTAAAAACAACTTTGCACCGTATTTACTAATTATGCAGTTTATTTTCTTTGGAATCTTCAATTTTATGATATGGAAATAGTTTTTTATTCTTTTACGGTTATTGCCACTTTCTTTTTTATGGAATTCATGGCTTGGTTTACGCACAAATATGTTATGCACGGTTTTATGTGGTATTTTCACAAGGATCATCACCAACATGAAATTGGTTTTTTTGAAAAAAACGATGTTTTTTTTCTAATTTTTGCAATCCCTAGTTGGCTATGCATAATGTTAGGATTGATGAATGCTAAATATTATGTGGTATGCATAGGAATTGGCATTGCTATTTATGGTCTTTTTTATTTTTTAATGCACGATATTTTTATACACCAACGTTTTAAATGGTTCAGGAATAGTAAGAACCCGTATTTACTAGCATTGAGAAAAGCACATAAAACCCACCACAAGCATTTAGGAAAAGAACACGGAGAAGTTTTTGGAATGTTGATCGTGCCTTCAAGATTTTATAAAGAATCGCAACTTATTTCCGCAAAAAAACGACAGAATAAATAGACTATTTTTTTGCAGAAACAGGAATTTCTAAATTTAAAGTAAGCTATCGTTGCTGATTTTATGCTAATATTCCCGTTGTAATTTTAAAAAAAATAAGCCGCGGTTTCCGTTAAAAAACTATTTTTCATTTAACCCTACTCCAAAGCCGAACATGGCAGCAACTAATGCAAGATGAATGATTAAAACTGCTTTCTGCCATTTTGGTCTTTCATTCCATTTTTGCTCCGTCTTGAAAGGGTCAAATGCCAATGCGATTCCAAATGAAGCAGCAGCTTGCATATAATCTCTAGAAAAAAAGGCTTGAAATAATCCTAAAAGTAGAAATCCGATGTAAAGAAATTTGTTAAAAGATGTTTTCATTAAATTAAACATTTGAATAAATTTCAAAATTAATTATTGAAATTAGTATTACAAATTAATTTAATATAAAAACTCGACACTTTCCGTATCGAGTTTAATTTTGCTTCATATATTGTGGAAAGTTACAAATTTGATGCGATGATTGCTTATTTAACAATAAGAAAATTATCGGTTTGAAACATTATTGATTTACATAAAAGATTTAATTATATCTTTAAATAAAAAAAATATAAAAACTAAAATTCCAATTGTAACTTCACTTTTATATTTTTTAAGAAAATTTGCAATCATAATTTTAAGATTTTTAATTTACTATGTAAAAATAAAAAAAATTGAAATAAGTTAAATAAAAAGTTGAAGGATTACTTTATAAACAAAAAAAGCCCAACATTTCTGGTGGAGTTTTGCTCCCCTTATTAGGAGAAAGTTACAACAATAAAGCGGTGATTGAATATTTAACTATCATAAAATAAATAAGTTGAACTTTATGTGAAGTTTTAAAAGAATCAATAACTGGTATTAAATCCAAAAAACTGTTTTTTTAATTTAAAAAATTAATTTCTCCACAAGGAACTATAATTGTATCTGTACCCGCTGTAATTTTGTAAAATAGTTTTTTATCTTTTAATATAAATTCTGCCCTGACCGGCCATTTTGTTTTATGAATGAAAATTGGAATATAAAACAAATACTCCTTTTTGGATAAAATACTGTTTTTAACACTCTTTAATTGATTTGATTTGTTGTTTAAAAGAAAAGGTAAATCATTGAGCCCATAGTCGAAATCTTGCACTTTGTCAAATGTCATTTTGGCTTTAGTAAGCGCTACCATAAAGTGGGATTTGTCAGAATTGAATAAATTTAGTTTCGGAAATTTAATTTGTAATTCTAACGGCGAGTTAGATTCATTACGTATGTTGGCCCAAAAAATAAAATAATTGTATTCTTTCCCTTTATGGTAAACGAGGCCTCCTCCTTTGGGTAAACTATTTGTTATTATTGTTGCGTTTTTGGTCGATGAGGTATAAACAACTTTAGAATACTCCCACTTCTGATTATTAACTGACTGTCCCTTTAAGTTTAATGAAAGGAGTAGCAGAAGGAAAGTAGAAAACAGGTTCAACTTCGATTTAAACATTTGAAAAAACATATTCATAAAATCAAAAAATTGATTTCTTTATCAAAGGTAGTTAAATAGGATAAAGAAATCGCATTTTCTTATCAAAGGAGCTTTGGTCTGTAAAGAAATCGGAAATCGTTTGACCTATAAAAACAAAAAAGGCTATCATTTCTGATAGCCTTTCTGCTTTTGCTCCCCCTCTTGGGCTCGAACCAAGGACCCTC
>JBIHZQ010000118.1:0-5130 GCA_044231345.1 Flavobacterium sp. | reverse complement strand
AAAGAGGGTGCTTTCGAATTATTACCAGCCAATATTGGTATAGAAAATGAAAATGTTAACCAGCTTATCGCTGAATACAATAAATCAAAACTAGATCGGGATAAATTATTACTGAGTGCAGGGACAAAAAACCCTATGGTGCTTGAGTTTTCGGACAAACTGATGGAGCTAAGAAAGAATATTTTATTTTCAGTTAAGGTATTGCAAAAACAATTGGCGCTAGCAATCAACAATATAAAATCATTAAAACAAGAGAATAATAGTGTTTTTGGTAGCATTCCTGCTAAGGAAAAAATATTACGTTCTATTGAGCGACAACAAACCATTAAAGAAACATTGTACCTTTTTTTATTACAAAGAAGAGAAGAAGCATCAGTTGCTAAGGCAATTACTACTCCGTCAATAAAGGTAGTTGATTATGCGATTACTGATTTTATTCCTGTTGCTCCAAAAAAGAACATTATTTATCTAGCAGCATTACTAATGGGGTTACTCATTCCATTTGGAATTATTTATTTGAGGATGTTGCTAGATACCAAAATTCACAATAAATTAGATTTCGATCGATTAGCTCCTTCCATTCCTGTAGTGGCTGAAATACCCTATATTGATGAAGAACACAGAATTATTTCGAGCAATGACCGTTCTGTACTTGCAGAAGCGTTTAGGATTTTGCGAACAAATATCAATTATTTATTACCCATAAAATCAGAAGGAGAATGCCCTGTAATTTATACGGGTTCATCCATAAAAGGAGAAGGAAAAACATTCGTTTCATTAAACCTGGCACTAACATTAGCTTCTTTAGATAAAAAAGTTCTGTTAATTGGTGCAGATTTAAGAAATCCACAATTGCACAAATACTTAAAAATTAAAAAAGACCGAATAGGATTGTCAAATTATTTATATGACATCAATACTCATTGGGAGAAATTAATCAATACCAAAAATTTTAATAACGATTACTTAGATATTATTTTTGCGGGTTCGGTACCTCCTAATCCTGCTGAATTATTGTCGAACGGAAGGTTTGAAGAGTTGTTGGGATTATTGAAAAAAGAATACGATTATATTGTCGTAGATACAGCGCCAACTATTTTAGTGACTGATACTTTATTAATATCGCAATTGGCTGATTTGACCGTTTATATAACAAGAGCGGATCATACGGATAAGAAGTTATTGACCTATTCTAAAGGACTTAAAGAACAAGGAAAACTTAAAAATATGGCCTACGTAATTAATAACGTTGGTGGTTCAAAAGGAGGTTATGGATACGGATATGGCTATAGTTACGGTTATGGATATGGCTATAATTACGGTTATGGATACGGTTATGGAGATGAAGACGAGGCCAATGCATTATCATCAAAAAAATCGAAATGGACAAGTTGGTTCAAGAAGTAGTATTTTTTATAATAAGCAAAAAAAGGGAGTATCATCGATGCTCCCTTTTTTTATTTGAAATAATTATTTTTAACTATTGCATTTTGTAGTTGCTCTACCGATTTTATACCGATTTTATTTTCAAAAGCACCAATATGCCTTATGTGATGTACATCAGTTCCAACAAAATCAATGTGATTTTCTTTTAATAAGAAGTCTGCAATTTTTGCGACAGAACTTCCATAATAGCCAACAGTTGAAAGTAAATTAAGCTGAAATTGCACTTCCATTTTTTTTAAAGTTTCGAACATTTTCAGTTGATTATGATAAAATAGATAGCGCTCGGGATGAGCTAGTATAGGCTGGTAACCTTTTATCTGAATTTCAAAAATAATTTCTTTTAATGCTAGGGGAGGATTTAAATACGACATCTCAATAAGTACCTTATTGTCCTTTAAAGTCAATAAGGGTTCAGAATGTAATCGTTCTAAAAAGGCATCGTTAATCATGTATTCGGATGCTGCGTGAACAAGCATTGTACTGGCACTTTCAGATAATTGTGATTTGGTTTCACTAAATTTATCAGTGATGCCTTTTGCGCTATTTTCCCAAACTTCCGGAAGCGTATGTGGAGTGGCGATGCATCTTGAAAAACCTATTTTTTGGAGATGATCTAATAACAATTGTGTTTCTTCTATGCTTTTGGAACCGTCGTCCAATCCAGGCAAAATATGGGAGTGAATGTCAATAGATTCCTCGGGAATAAGGCTTGTTAATGTAGGTTTCTGCTTAAAAAATGAAAACATATAAATGGTATTTATTCCAGCAAAGGTAGCTCAAAATAGGTACTTTAAAGAGCGCTTGTTTTACTTTCTTTTGATGAACTTATTTTAAAAAAACGGTAGAGTACTATTCCAGCGGTACAAATTAAAAGGCTGAAGGTGAAAAAATTGGGTTTATTGGTTAAAAACAAAGTGTAAAACATTAATAATACTAAGTTGGTTATGCAGGTGTAATACAACCATTTAAAGTTTTTTCTGATATAGAAATAAACCACGCCTAATAGTAAAGGATTAAAGAGTAAGGCGTTATAATTATACAACACCTCTTGGTGATAGGAGTAAAATCCGACAGAAAGTAAAAATAGTCCAAGCATTCCAAAAATAGTCAGTAACATCAAATAGACCCAGTTTTTTCTGGTAAGCAAAAGCAAAATTAACACACTAGCGAATGCGTAACTATTATTCCACAACGACTTAGGCTGAGGTTTTTTTATAGCATTTAATACGGTAATTGGGGGCATTGAAATAGAGTTTGCATTCACTTTGGATGTGGTAAGGCTTTGCATAAATTCATTAGGTAGAAATAATTTTTTACCTAGTTGATCTACTTTTATTCCAAAAATGATATTGATTCCTAGGTTTTCTATAAAATGATTTTCCAAATAGGGAGTTAAAACTTCTCGATAGGTTTTGTCAGTATCGGTTTTTTTAATTATTGCATTAGTTTTCAGGATAGTGTTTATTTGATCTACCACCATTGTGGTGCAATTTTTATCAATAAATTTATAGGTGTAGTATTTTTTATCAGCCGATAAAGTTGCATTTAATGAATCGAACAAGTTTTGTTTTTGAATATCGGTAAGCAACAACGCTTGTTCGTAGATGGAACGATTTTCTAACGTATATTCATAGTAAAAATCGGAGTAGGAACTAACGGTAGCAAAATAGTTTAAGTCTCCTTTAATGAATTTTAAATAAAAATTATCCGTATTGAAATCGAAAGTACCATAGTTAAAAACCACATCCAAATGCAACGGATCATCTTTTACACGAACAGCGGTATGCCCAAAGGTTGAATAAAGTTCAGTTCCGCTTTCGCAAGTTAAGACACTAATTGTAGCATTTTTTGAAAGTTGCATTGCTTGACCAAATCCAATTTGGGGATAAATAAATAATAGTATAAGAAAGTAAAGTGCTATTGGGAAGGAGAATTTCATGGGAATAAGTATTATCTAAACAGACCTAAATCAATTTTTACTGAAAAAATATTGGAATAAAGTGCCGCACTTTGATCGCCCAAATCGGTTAATGCATAGTCGATTTGTATGCCGCGATAGGCAAAACCTAGTCCAATGTTTGGCTGAAAACTAACTGATTTTGAACCATCAATTTGTACTACATTTTGGAAATCACCAAGTCCAGCTCTAAGAAATACTAATTCAGAATAGCCGTATTCAAATCCAATTGCAGGATCAATACTAAGGCCATTAGTAGAAAGTACCGCATTTGTTTTCTCAAAACGCATATTCATGTTGGAAGCGACCATCAGACTACTGTCATTATGAAACTCAAATTTCTTTGAAACTCCAATTTGTGCTTTTGGGAGCGTAATTTCGGAATTTTCAGGAAGCTCCTGATTTTCAGATGAAATAGCATCTTTTATGGAGGCATAGGCCGCTTCATCAATGGACCAAACGTTATAAGTAGTGGTGATGTCTCTCACCATCAGACCAAACTTCCAATCGTTTTTTTCAAATTGTAATCCCACATCAAAACCAAATCCCCAAGAACTGGCAAATTTTCCAATAATTCGCCTAATAATTTTACTGCTAACCCCATATTGAAAACCAGGTACTGGGAGTTTTCTTGCATAGGAAACCGTCATAGCATAATCTGCGGTTGAAAATAAACTGATGCGATTATAATCAATGTTTCCTTGATTGTCAATTAATTGGGTGGTATTTAAAATATCATCTACGCCAAAACGAATTATTGAAAATCCAAAAGCACTTCGGTCGTCTATCGGCATAGCAAAAGCAGCATAATCATATTGAGCAATATTTGCAAAATAACTAGCATGCATTAAGGCCAACTGATTGTCTTCTACTCCTACTAATCCTGCGGGATTCCAATAACACGAATTGACATCATCCGTCGAGGCTACCGCAGTATTTGACCGACCCAATGCTGCAGCATCTACCCCAATATTCATAAATTCATTGGAATATTTCCTAACAGATTGGCTATAGCCTTGCAGTGCTAAAAAGAAAAAACAGATAAATGAAATTTTTTTCAAGTTGATTAATTTTTCAAGCGGCTGCTTGTAATTTTTTATCAAAAATAGGTATTTTTTCATGATGTTATTTTGTCCAATGACTAATTTAACGGCAATTTACAGTTATCACAATAAAATCTACCTCAAAAACGCATACGTCTTTAACTTATTGTATTAAATTTGCGGTCGGCACCTATATAAATTCAAACCTATGAATAGTAAAAAGCATATTCCCAATGGTATTACATTATTAAACTTGCTTTGTGGCTGTATTGCCCTAGTTTTTGCTGTGGAAAGCAATTTTGAAATGGCTTTTTATTTTGTGGCACTGGGTATCTTTTTTGATTTTTTTGATGGTTTTTTTGCGCGGTTATTTAAAGTTTCTAGCCCACTAGGGTTGCAACTAGATTCTTTAGCCGATATGGTGACTAGTGGTGTCGTTCCTGGATTTGTGATGTTTTTTTTACTTAAAAATGCGGAAAACGGCTTGAACTTAAATTCAGTTCTTCCTTATTTCGGGTTTTTAATCACTTTAGGGGCGTGTTATCGATTGGCTAATTTTAATATTGACGAGAGGCAATCGGATTCTTTTATTGGATTGCCAACGCCTGCTAATGCATTGTTTATTCTAAGTTTGCCTTTAATTGTTAGCTATTCCTCCGTTGAATTTCTTGAAGTTGGTTTGAC
>JBIHZQ010000117.1:0-5134 GCA_044231345.1 Flavobacterium sp. | reverse complement strand
GCCATTGACTAGGGTTTAAAGTAAGGGATTGCGAAAATTTATTTTGATGGGTTTTAATAAAAATCTGATTGGGCAAAAACAAACGAACATATTTTGCCTGATCTATGAAAGGCGCAATTTCAAATTCTTCCAATTCCTGAATTTGGTTTCCATTATAATCATTCCAAGTATAAACTCCTTGACCAGGCTCTACTTCTAAATAGGTAAATTCTTGTTGTGCAAGCGTTCCCGAAGTGTTTTCATACGTGGTAGAAACTTGGATTAATTGATCAAAAAAACGCGAATTATAAACCAACCTTGAATTTAGTGAAGGCGCATCCTCTTGGGATTGGTCAACAAAATTTAACTTTCTGTAATTGACAAATACCGATAAATCACTTTTTTTATTTTGAAGGACTTTCGATTTAATATAATACGAATTCGATGAATTGACTCGGCTTAAAAATGGTGCGCCAGTAGTTAATTTTAAACTGTCATTACTGCGATTTAAATAACCAAGTTCCACAAAAACTTTCGTGCTATCGCCCCGACCAATAAAGGCACCCCATTCAGAAAAGCGTTGGCTTAAAGCCGATAAATATCCCGTACTTTTTACCTTTTCTTGATTATTTTCCAATCGAAAACGGGTACCAGCCCAATTTTTATTGTGATGGTATTTTACTTGTGTTTCATTTCGGATAAATTTGGAAGTATTCAATGTGCCGTTAGTAGTCAAAAAACTACCTCGACTACTAAAACTCCATTGCTTTAGTTCAAATAAACCGTTGAATACTTGTCTTTGCCCAGAAAAATTTTCTGTGAAATCTAATTTTTCAAACTGATAAGTAGCGTTTCCTTTGGCGGGCAATTTAAAATTCAACCCTGTAACAAGCAAACTCTGATTTCCAAGTGGCAAATTTAAATTCCAATCCCTATCAAATTCAATGTTGAATAGTCGTTCAATAGTTTTGAACCGTTTCTGCACAATTTGGTAATTCGCAAAAACATCAAGCAACCCCTTCTTGGAGAGCAACCGTTGCTTTAGATTTATTTTTCCTGCAATTCCTTTATTGTCAGCATCATCTATGGATGAAAACAAATTTTTATCCGAGTTGCTGAGTCCCAATTCAAAGTCAATAGTCGTTTTTTCTGAAGGCGTAAATGCTCCTAAAACACTTGCGATTTGGATTTTTGAAGGAGCAATTAATCGAATAATTGGCTCGTAAAGTCCTTGTGGAATTCCATTTATTGGAGGGACATACGTATAAATTCGCCCAATGGCGGAGGAGTTCGAAAGCAAATAGTTCCCTTGATTTGCTCCTACTAAGGTGAATCGAACATAAAATAATTCGTCAGTTGGCGTGTTCGAAAATTCATAAATTGTAATGCCGTCCACGACTGCCTTTTTATATAAAATTTTATTGTTAGAATAACTTTCACTGTAAGCAGAAGGAGCATTCATTAAGTTGGGATTATCCCCTGCGCTAACTAGTATTTGTGCTTGTTCTTCAGATAAATTTTGTTGTAAGGGTTGGTTTTTTATGTCGCTTTCAGTATACAAATATCCACCGATTTTCCAACTTGTTTGTTCGTGAGTTGCACCAGCATAAGTAGTTAACCGAGTATAGTTTCGATCGGTATATTGATATTCAATCGTAATTCGCATCTCTGATGTGATGGGAAATAATGTAGTAAACTTGACCTCTCCCGCATTATAATCAATACTATAATCATTGTTTTCTCCCCGATTCAAAAGAATTCCATTGACGTAGACTCGTTCTGAACCCGAAATCACTAAAATATAGGCCTCTCCACTAGGGCCGATTAATTTATAGGGACCTTGATTGCCTTCTTGTCCCGTAAAGAGGCTTTTGGCATACTGCCCCCGAACCAAGGCTGCTGCTGCATGAATAGTGGTTTTTTTGTTGGGAGCTCCCCATTCAAAACGGGAGGAAAGCCCCTGTACTTTTTTATTGAAATTTAAAAATTTTGATTGCCGATTTTCTAAAAATAAATCTCCTGCTCGAATCGCCCATCGGTCAGAGAACAATTCAATGAATAATTGATCGAATTCGTCTAATTTTTGTGAATAACCACCCTCTTGTAGTGGAACATTACTGTCTTGAATGGAAGCGCGAAGGCTAACTTTATTTGAAATTTTACCAGTAACTTGAAGGTCTAACGTAGAATTCACCACTGAGTTTTGGTTGTTTCCAATAGTCACCCCTCTTGTAATACTTCCTGAAGTATCGAGTCCGTCAAATGGAATTATTTTTTTCTGTAAAGTTGTTTTTTGTCGATACATTTCGCCCCAACCAGTTCCATTATCGATGACTTGACTTTTGTCGAATAATGCATATTCCGTAGTCAAAAAGTTGGGATATTTTAAGAAAGAAACGGTAACGGAATCGTTTAAAAAGGGGTAAGTATCACGAAATTGAAACGTTCCTTTTTGAAAATCAATATGATAATAAATACTATCAATCGGAGTGTTATTGGCGTTAAGCAAAACAAAATAACTCGGGTTTATACTACTAGAATCAATCGCTACCGACTCTAATGTTGCTTTGATTTTTTTAGCACGATAAAGACCATTGTTTTTTTGAGCGTATAACCCAGAAACACAAAGAAATCCAACTACTAAAAATATTTTTTTCAACATAAAGTCTATAACGCTTAGTTGTCAAAAGTAGTGTGTTTGTCCCAATTGGGATTAATTTTCGGCTTTCGTTACAATTTGCATCGTTTCTCGACTGATTTGTTTTAGCACCACTTTTTTATTTTTCTCAACCATTTTAGCTGATTTTTCATCAAAATGACGAATGGTAAATAAGGAAACATTTTCGTTATAAGTAACCGCAAATTTTTTCGATAAGATATTTTTTAACGACTCAAAGTTTCCAAACTTGTCATCCACACAAACTGAAAAACTAATCGCAGAATTTTGAATTAAGTCGACTTTCATTTTATATTGAGACAATAAAGAAAAAATCTCACTAATGTTTTCTTCCATAATGAAGGAGAAATCTAAAGAGGAAAGCGAAATTAATAATTGGTTTTTCTTGACGATAAAACAAGGCAGGTGCGGTTCTAAATCGGCTCCTTTACTGACGCTAGTACCTGGCATTAAAGGAGATATAAAAGATTTTACATGAAGCGGAATCTCTTTTCTTTGAAGCGGTTGAAGTGTTTTCGGATGGATTACAGTAGCGCCATAAAAAGCTAATTCAATCGCTTCTCGATAGGAAATTTGATGGAGTAAACACGCATTTTCAAAATAACGAGGGTCGGCATTCATCACGCCAGGGACGTCTTTCCAAATTGTTACACTAGTCGCGTTCAAGCAATAAGCAAAAATGGCCGCAGTATAATCGGACCCCTCACGTCCTAAGGTTGTAGTAAAATTATTTTCATCAGAGCCTAAAAAACCTTGGGTGACAGTCAATACTTTTTTCGTGATTTCTTTTGAAATTAATGCTTGAGTTTTGTCCCAATTTACCGTTGCATCACGATAATTGGTATCTGTTTTTATTAGTGTTCTCACGTCAACCCATTGCGTATGAATTCCCATAAGCGTTAGGTAATGACTAATTATTTTTGTCGAAATTAATTCGCCATAAGAAACTATTTGGTCATAAACAAAGTTGTAATTTGGTGATTTATTTTGGTTCAAAAAGCCATCTAAATCTGCAAAAAGCGCCGATAAATCTGAGAAAACAATGTGCGTTTCATCTTCAAATAAATCCATCACTATTTGGTTGTGGTATTTTTTAACCTCTTGAACCGAAGACTGCAAGGCGGGCGACTTTTCAAAATAATTGGCAATGACCAATTCGAGTGCATTAGTTGTTTTTCCCATAGCCGAAACCACTAGCAATACGTCTTCATATCCTACGGTTTGCAGCACTGAATGTACATTTCGAATTCCGTCAGCATCTTTTACTGATGCGCCTCCAAATTTAAAAACTCTCATTTTTTATTCTATAAAATTAATTTATCATTATTTTTTTTGCAGAATGCGGCAATTCCTTCTTCATCCATTTGGGCAACAAGCCAGTCTTTGAGCACTTTCGCACCGGACTTTTCGTAAAATTCAATGGCAGGCGTATTCCAATCTAAAACATTCCATTCTACTCGTCTAACCGCATCCCTTTTACCTTGATGCAGGACAGCAGTATAGAGAGCAAATCCAATTCCAGCTCCTCGCACAGCTTCTTTTACAATTAAATCTTCCAGGTGAATTGTTTTTCCCTTCCAGGTAGAATAGCGATAGTAGTACAAAGCGATTCCCACAATTTCTGAATTTATTTCGGCTATAAAGGTATGAAATAATGGGCTTTCGCCAAAACCATCCCGCTCTAATTCTGCCCTTGTGACCACCACCGCATCCGGTTCTTTTTCAAAAGCAGCCAATTCTTTTATCAGTTGCAAAACGGAATCCATGTCTTCTTTTGTGCCTTTTCTAATAATCATTATGTGGATTTACTATAAATAAGTTAAAAACTACAAATCTATCAAATATTTATGATTTGAAATCCTTAAAATTTCCGACATTTGTAGTCTCAACGCAATCGATTTCGTTATGAAACAAAGTACGACTACTTTAGGGGAATTTATCATTGAAAAACAAACCGATTTTCAATATTCTTCTGGAGAATTATCCCGAATCATCAACTCCATCCGACTCGCTGCAAAAGTAGTAAATTACAAAGTGAACAAAGCTGGATTGGTCGATATTGTTGGGGCTGCCGGCGAACAAAACATTCAAGGGGAGGACCAACAAAAACTCGATGTCTATGCCAATGAGGTTTTCATTCAAACTTTAATCAACCGTGAAATTGTTTGCGGAATTGCCTCCGAAGAAAACGATGAGTTTATCACAGTAGCAGGAAATGATAAATGCCACAATAATAAATATGTGGTCTTGATGGATCCTTTGGATGGCTCGTCTAATATAGATGTAAACGTTTCAGTAGGAACTATTTTTTCAGTTTTTAGAAGAATTTCACCAGTAGGTGAGCCAGTGAATATGAATGATTTTTTACAGCCAGGGCGCCAACAAGTTGCAGCAGGATATGTAATTTACGGAACATCCACCATGTTGGTTTATACCACCGGACATGGGGTAAATGGTTTTACACTCAATCCAGCAATT
>JBIHZQ010000116.1:0-5171 GCA_044231345.1 Flavobacterium sp. | reverse complement strand
AGTAAATGTAAACGAATTTAATTTAATCGGCTATCCTAAAAGCGATATCAGTTGTTGAAAAACGATTTTATTTTCAACTTTTTTTTCAAAGTACTGTATTTACTGCCCTTGAGCTGGGTTAAATTTTGAAAATAAATCAAATGGTGCGGTTTCCTCAACGTTCGCGTGAAGGATGGCAGCGAAAATCCCACGGCATTGCGAGGAGGAACGACGTGGCAATCTCGTGGATTGTAGCGCACAGCCTGACCGAGTTTAAGCAACCATTGCTTCATACTTCGCAATGACGGTCAAAAACGAGGGCACGCCCAAAAACAAAAAACCCTCACAGTACTGCGAGGGTTTGTATAGGATAAGATTGCTTTGCTTCGTTTCTCGCAACGCCTCGCAATGACCTAGTATCTGTAATATTCTGGTTTGAATGGTCCTTGAACTTCCACACCAATGTATTCTGCTTGGTCTTGACGCAACGTTTCTAATTCGACACCCAGTTTAGCTAAGTGTAAGAAAGCTACTTTTTCATCTAAATGTTTTGGCAACATGTACACCTCATTGTTATAAGCAGCGCTGTTTTTCCACAATTCAATTTGTGCTAAGGTTTGGTTAGTAAACGAGTTACTCATTACAAAACTTGGGTGACCTGTAGCACAACCTAGGTTAACTAAACGTCCCTCGGCCAATACTAAAATGTCAACTCCTTCAATTGTATATTTGTCCACCTGTGGTTTGATTTCCACTTTGGTATGACCATAATTTGCATTCAACCACGCCATATCGATTTCGTTGTCAAAATGCCCAATGTTACACACAATTGTTTTGTCTTTCATGGCTCGGAAATCGCTTTCCAAAACAATATCTTTATTTCCAGTTGAGGTAACTACAATATCGGCAGTCCCAATCACTGAAGCTAATTTCTTCACTTCAAAACCGTCCATTGCCGCTTGTAGCGCACAAATAGGGTCAATTTCGGTTACCGTTACAATAGATCCTGCCCCTTTAAACGAAGCTGCAGTTCCTTTACCTACGTCACCATAACCACAAACTACCACACGTTTTCCAGCCAACATAATATCAGTTGCACGACGAACCGCATCAACGGCTGATTCTTTACAACCGTATTTATTGTCAAATTTCGATTTAGTCACCGAGTCATTCACATTAATCGCCGGCATTGGCAACGTTCCTGCTTTTACTCGTTCGTACAAACGGTGCACTCCCGTTGTGGTTTCTTCTGATAATCCTTTGATTCCCGAAATTAATTCTGGGAAACGGTCAATCACCATATTGGTCAAATCGCCACCATCATCTAAAATCATGTTCAATGGTTTTCTGTCTTCACCAAAGAATAGGGTTTGCTCAATACACCAGTCAAAATCTACTTCGTTCAATCCTTTCCAAGCATAAACCTGAATTCCCGCTGCCGCAATTGCGGCTGCTGCTTGATCTTGTGTAGAAAATATATTACAAGAACTCCAAGTCACTTCCGCGCCCAAAGCTATTAAGGTTTCTATCAAAACTGCCGTTTGAATCGTCATGTGTAAACATCCCGCAATACGCGCTCCAGCTAGTGGCTGCTCGTTCTTATATTCTTCACGAAGTGCCATCAATCCTGGCATCTCTGCTTCGGCTAACTCAATTTCTTTTCTCCCCCAAGCCGCTAGAGAAATGTCTTTTACTTTGAAAGCCACATAAGGCATAGTTGCTGTACTCATTTATAGTATATTTGTAATAATAATTTTTTTGCAAATTTAGGAAATAGACAATGATATAAAAAACTTTTTAATAGGATTTATGAATTGTTTAAGCACCTAATCTTTTGAAAGACAAATTACTGAATGTATTTTTTTTATTTTGAAGCTATTCCCGCTGTCCACTATATCTCTTGTGGCGAACCCCGCCACAACAGGATGCCGTTACCATCGGGGCTAAAACGAATACCACAACCATTAGAATTCTAGGAAATGCCATTAGTAAAAACCCTACATAGTGAGGAACATACCACCATTTTGGTTTGGAAAATAACAGAGGACTATCAAACACTTTTGGAACAAGTCTCCCTGAAAGAGACCAGTCAAACCCGTTTGTTTGCTATGAAATCCCAACTGCATCAAAGGGCTTTTCTATCCGTTCGCATGCTATTAAAAATAAAGGGATATTCTGATTTTGACTTGTATTACGACGAATTTGGGAAACCACATCTAACAGACGAAAACCACATTTCGATTTCGCACTCACATGAATTTTCGACAATTATTATTAGCAATCACAAAGTAGGCATCGACATCGAATTACAAAGAGATAAAATTCTCAAAATCGCACATAAATTTATTCACACAGAAGTTGATTTTCTTTCCAAATCAATCCATGAGGACAAGGTCAAGAAATTAACCGTAATCTGGGGAGTCAAAGAAGCCATCTTCAAAATACGCAACGAAGTCGGAATCAGTTTCAAAGACCACATTCAAGTAAATGAATTTCAACTCAATGATCAATCGGGGAAGGCAACGTTACATTTTCAGAATCATTCGCAAGTATTTTTGTTTCACTTCGTAGAAATAGAGCAGTTCATTTTGGTTCATGCGTTTCAACAATAATCTAATTTTTTAACTAAATCGCAATGATAGAATATCTTTTTGAGCAGTATAAAAATTATCCAACACACGAAATTTTCCTAGAAATTACTGCCGTAATTTTTGGATTATTGAGTGTTTGGTATGCCAAAAAAGACAGTATTTTGGTATTTCCAACTGGAATAATAAACACCTCAATATACGTATATTTGTTATTCAAGTGGTCGTTATTAGGAGATATGATGATTAACGGGTACTATTTTATCATGAGTGTTTATGGCTGGTATTTGTGGACACGAAAAGAAGCAGGCGAAGTAAAATACCCCATATCAACCCTTTCCATACAAGAAAAATATAGTGCCGTAGTTATTTTTACAGCAACAATCGCTTTTGTAGTTGGAGTCTATTTATTTTTTGATAAATTTACAACGTGGTCGGCTTACGTTGACACTTTGGTTACGGGAATTTTCTTTGTAGGAATGTGGCTCATGGCCAACCGTAAAATTGAAAATTGGATATTGTGGATCATTGGAGATGTAATTTCGATTCCGCTATACTTTTTCAAAGGATATACCTTTACAAGCATTCAATATATAGTATTTACAGTTATTGCCTTTTATGGCTATTTAGAATGGAAGAAAACCTTAAACAACACCAGAATACTGGAAACGAAACAATAAAAATTGCCTTTTATGGTCCAGAAAGCACCGGAAAGACAACGTTAGCTATACAACTAGCGGCCCATTACAATACGGTTTGGGCTCCTGAGTTTGCCCGCGATTATTTACAGCAAAAATGGGATTCCAAAAAAGAAACGTGTACCCCCGATGATTTAATGCCCATCGCAATGGGTCAAATGCAACTTGAAAACGAAGCACTCCACCAAGCCAGTCGGTTCCTTTTTGTCGATACTTGTTTGTTAACCACAAAAGTATATTCTGAAATTTATTATGGTTCGTGTGATCCGTTACTAGATGAAGCAGCTAAAGAGCACTATTATGATTTATTTTTTCTAACCGATGTCGATGTCCCTTGGGAAGCTGACGATTTGCGCGATGCACCCCACGATAGAGTCAAAACGTTAGAAAAATTTAAGCAGGCATTAGTCGAAAACAACAAGCCGTTCATTGTCCTCTCTGGAAATACAGAACAGCGTTTTCAAAAAGCAATCCAAATCCTTACTGAGTTAGAAAAAGCTAAAAAAATGGGTTTTTCAACACAGGATTTTTTGCAGATTTTAGAAACGAAAATTCCATTGGATGCAATCCAAAAGCAATTGGATGTTTTTAAAAACGGAATTGCGAAAGCAGTATTAAATCGGTCGGCAACAAAAAACGACGGAATAATAATACTATCAGAGGATGAATTCCAAAAACATTCTGATTTTTTTCAATCAAAAAGAGATAACTTAAAACTAAAAAAGTTTGTTCCTGCATCAGGAGCAGCAAGTAGAATGTTCAAATTTCTAAATGAATTTCTAAACGAATTCGATTTTGAAAATGAAACCATTAATGCTTATATTAACCGTAAGAAGGCCAATAATTTATTTATTTTTTTGGCAGGACTGGAAAAATTTCCATTTTTCAAAATGGTAGATAAAAAACTGAAAGCTGCGTTTCCAGATTTTAATTCGTGGCATAAAGACCAAAAAAATCATCAGTTCATTACCATGATGTTGGACGAGGCACGTTTTGATTTTGCAAACAAACCCAAAGGAATTTTACCATTTCATAAATACAAAACATATACGGCAACTCCCGTTGAAGAACATTTAACGGAAAGTGCATTATATGCAACGGCAAACGGAATTGCAAATTTACATTTTACAGTTTCGGAAATTCATAAAGACCAGTTTGAAAAGACACTTGCTAAAGTAAAAACCAAAATTGAACTGGAGTACCAAACCAAAATTGCAATTAATTTCTCACATCAAAAATCAGAAACGGATACCATTGCAGTAAATCCTAATAACACACCGTATAGAAATAATGAAGGCAAATTATTATTTCGTCCTGGAGGACATGGTGCTTTGATAGAAAATTTAAATGGTCTGGATGCAGATGTTGTTTTCATTAAAAACATCGATAATGTGATTCAGAATGAAACTGAAAAAATTGCTTTATACAAAAAGGCACTGGCAGGAATTTTGATAGAATTACAGCAACAAACGTTCCGTTATTTATCAAAACTAGAAAAGGGGAAAGATTTTCAAATCGATGAAATGAGTACTTTTTTAAGCGAAAAATTGAATCACAATCTGATTTCAGACTTTTCTAAATATACCCTAGAAAATAAAATTAATTATTTCAAAGAGGCTTTTAATAGGCCTATCCGCGTGTGTGGAATGGTCAAAAATGAAGGCGAACCGGGGGGTGGACCATTTTGGGTTAGCGACTCTCAAGGAACGTGTTCGTTACAAATTGTGGAAACATCCCAAATTGATTTTTCAAATGAACAGCAATCGGTCATTGCAAAAAGTGCCACCCATTTTAACCCCGTAGATTTAGTTTGCGGAATTAAAAACTATAAAGGAGAAAAGTTTGATTTAACAAAGTTTATAGATCGAAAAAGCGGCTTTATTGTCGAAAAAAATAAAGACGGAAA
>JBIHZQ010000046.1:0-16150 GCA_044231345.1 Flavobacterium sp. | reverse complement strand
GCGGATATGGTGGCGGACATATGAATATGGACGACATTTTCAGTCAATTTGGTGATATTTTTGGAAGTGCTTTTGGTGGCGGTGGTTTTGGTGGTGGCTTTGGTAGCGGAGGCGGACAACGTAGAGTTAAAGGCAGCAATTTGAGAATTAAAGTTAAATTAACTTTAGAAGAAATTGCCAATGGAGTGGAGAAAAAAGTCAAAGTAAAACGTAAAGTTCAAGCACCAGGGGTTTCATATAAAACTTGTACTACCTGTAATGGTCAAGGACAGGTGATGCGAGTAACCAATACAATTTTGGGCAGAATGCAATCAGCATCAACTTGTCCTACATGTGGAGGTTCGGGGCAATTATTAGATAAAAAACCTGCCAATGCAGATGCTCAAGGTATGATTGTCGATGACGAAACAGTTTCAATTAAGATTCCAGCCGGGGTCGTTGATGGAATGCAGTTAAAAGTTTCTAATAAAGGGAATGATGCCCCAGGAAATAGTGTTCCGGGAGATTTAATTGTTGTTATCGAAGAAGTAGAACACGAATTCCTAAAAAGAGAAGGGGAGAATTTACATTTAGATTTATACATTAGTTTCCCAGAAGCAATTTTAGGAATTTCAAAAGATATAGAAACGGTGTCAGGAAAAGTTAGAATCAAACTGGAAGAAGGAATTCAATCAGGGAAAATACTTCGTCTGAAAGGAAAAGGAATTCCAAGTATTAACGGGTACGGTAATGGAGATTTATTAGTGCATGTGAACGTTTGGACGCCAAAAGAATTAACCAAAGAACAAAAACAATTTTTCGAGAAAGCCCTTACGGATGAACATTTCATACCGAATCCAGAAAAAGGAGACAAATCCTTTTTTGAGAAAGTTAAAGACATGTTTTCCTAAATAGCTTAATTGTTTATTGACTATATAGCAACAATTTTTCCCATCCTTAATTTAGTTGAGGGTGGGTTTTTTTTGTAACATTCGTAGCCTTTTCAATACTAATTAGCTACTTTTACCAATTATAAAATAAGAGTATGAGCACAATTCTCGAAGTAAAAAATGTAATAAAAAAATATGGTGAGTTTACAGCCCTAAACGGTATCTCACTTTCAATACCTGAAGGAAGCATTTATGGATTACTTGGTCCAAATGGTGCGGGTAAGACTTCCTTAATTCGCATTATCAATCAAATTACACTTCCTGACGGAGGGGAAATAATTTTTGATGGGGAAATTTTGAGCCCCAAGCATGTGAGTAGTATTGGATATTTACCAGAAGAAAGAGGACTCTATAAAACAATGAAGGTCGGAGAGCAATGTTTGTATTTAGCCCAAATGAAAGGACTAACCAAAGCTGAAGCTAAGAAACAACTCAATTATTGGTTTGACAAATTGGAAATTCAGGGTTGGTGGAACAAAAAAATTCAGGAACTTTCTAAAGGAATGGCTCAGAAAATTCAGTTTGTTGTCACCGTTTTACATCAGCCAAAATTACTAATACTGGACGAGCCATTTTCAGGATTTGATCCAGTCAATGCTAATTTGATCAAAGATGAAATAATTGAGCTAAATAAAAAAGGAACAACCGTTATTTTTTCTACCCACCGAATGGAAAGCGTAGAAGAAATGTGTGATCATATTGCCTTAATTCATAAGTCTAATAAACTGATTGATGGAAAGTTAATTGACGTTAAAAAACAGTTTAGAACCAACAGCTATGAAGTTGGAATTTTAACAGACAATGTCGAGGGAGTATTATTTGATTTAACTCAAAAATTCACAGTCGGTCAAACTAATTTTAAATCGTTAAATGACGAATTAAAATTGGAAGTCCAAATTGGATCCGCAACCCCAAATGAATTACTTTCTCTTTTAACTCAACGAGGACAAGTAACACACTTTATTGAAAAAATCCCAAGTGTTAACGATATTTTTATTCAATCGGTAAGTAAATAATAAAAAAAGTAAATTAAGATGAGCATAATTTCATTAATCATAAAAAGAGAATTTATTGCTAAAGTGCGTAATAAATCATTCATAGTAATGACTTTTTTAAGCCCGTTGCTTTTCGTTGGAATAGCCGTACTTGTTGCTTTTTTAAGTTCCATGAAATCCGATAAAAAAATTATTGCCGTTCATGATGAAACAGGATTGTTTGTAGATGAATTTAAAAACTCTGAGGAATACAAGTACCTTGATTTGTCTAATGTTGCAATACAAGTAATCAAAGACAGTCTTGTATTAGAAAGCTATGAAGGACTTATTTATATCCCAAATAAAACCAATTTAGAAGCACTTCAAAATTCAGTACAGTACATCTCAAATGATAGTCCTAGCATCACTTTTATTGAAAATATTGAGTCCACAATCGAAGAAAAAATTACGAATGAAAATCTTAAAATAGCAAATTTAGACACTCTAGCCATAAAAAATGCCGAAGCCATAGTTAGCCTCGAATTAAAAAAAGCTTCGGGAGAAGAAAGCGTCAAAGGTCTAAATGAAATTAAAATTGCCATAGGAGGAGCGTTTGGTTACCTAATTATGATGTTTATTGTAATTTATGGAAATATGGTCATGCGTAGCGTCATCGAAGAGAAAACCAATCGAATTGTTGAAATAATTATCTCCTCAGTCAAACCCTTTCAATTAATGATGGGAAAAATTATTGGAACTTCCTTTGCCGGTATTTTGCAATTCTTTATATGGGCAATTATTGGACTACTATTGTTTTTTTCTGCCTCATTATTTTTTGGTGTTCCCATTGGACCAACCTCAAAAATTCCCCCTGAAATGATGGATGCAGCTCAACAAGAATTGGCCAGCACCTCACAAATGTACCTCAAAGAATTGTGGAATTTGCCTATTGCAACCATTCTCAGTAGTTTTATCATATACTTCATTGGGGGTTATTTTCTATACAGCTCTTTCTATGCTGCAATCGGAGCTGCCGTAGACAATGAAACCGACTCACAGCAATTTCTTTTACCGATAATAATGCCACTTATATTAGGAGTTTATATTGGATTTTTCACAGTAATGAACAATCCTCATGGTACCGTAGCGATTGTTTTTTCCATGATTCCTTTAACTTCCCCAATTGTGATGTTGATGCGAATTCCCTTTGGAGTTCCCTGGTGGCAAATCCTACTTTCAATAACTATTCTCTTTGGAACTTTCTTTTTTGTGGTTTGGTTTGCAGCCAAAATATACCGAGTAGGAATATTGATGTATGGTAAAAAACCTAGTTGGAAAGAACTTTATAAATGGTTGAAATATTAAAATAATTTGGAGCTATTTCCCGCTTTTCGTTACAATCCACGTAAAAAAAACGTGGGATTTTCACTTCAATCGGGGCTAAAAAATAAATAAATGTCAAGAATATTAATCATAGAAGACGAAGCTACCATTCGAAGAGTTCTTACAAAAATTCTCTCGGAAGAAAGTGATACCTACCAAGTAGATGATGCTGAAGACGGTATAATGGGGCTTGAAAAGATAAAAAACAACGACTACGATCTGGTTTTGTGCGATATTAAAATGCCAAAAATGGACGGTGTTGAAGTACTTGAAGCAGTTAAAAAAATTAAACCAGAGATACCAATTGTCATGATTTCAGGACATGGAGATATGGAAACTGCAATTCAAACCATGCGTTTAGGAGCGTTTGATTACATCTCAAAACCACCCGATTTAAACCGCTTATTAAATACGGTTCGAAATGCTTTAGATAAAAAACAGTTAGTAGTTGAGAACAAAATACTAAAGAAAATTGTAAGTAAAAATTTCGAAATGATTGGCGATAGCGACAGCATCAATCACATAAAATCAATGATTGAAAAAGTAGCAAAAACCGAAGCTAGGGTATTAATTACAGGTCCAAATGGAACGGGAAAAGAATTAGTTGCTCATCAATTACACGAAAAAAGTGAACGAGCTAGCTTTCCATTGGTTGAGGTCAATTGTGCCGCAATTCCGTCAGAATTAATAGAAAGCGAATTGTTTGGACACGTCAAAGGAGCTTTTACCTCAGCGATAAAAGATCGAGCAGGAAAATTTGAATCAGCAGATAAAGGAACTATTTTTCTTGACGAAATAGGAGACATGAGTTTATCAGCTCAGGCCAAAGTGCTTCGAGCTCTTCAAGAAAATATGATAACCAGAGTTGGTGCAGAAAAAGACATTAAAGTAGACGTTAGGGTTATTGCAGCAACCAATAAAGACTTAAAGAAAGAAATTGAAGAAGGACGTTTTAGAGAAGATTTATACCACCGATTAGCAGTTATATTAATCAAAGTGCCTTCATTGAATGAACGACGAGAAGATATTCCGTCACTAATTACACATTTTTCTGATAAAATTGCTTCGGAACAAGGAACAACAATTAAGAAGTTTTCCAAAGAAGCGATACAATTATTACAAGAATACGATTGGACTGGAAATATTAGAGAATTACGAAATGTAGTCGAGCGATTGATTATTTTAGGCGGAAGCGAAATCTCTGTTGATGATGTTCGTCTGTTTGCAAGTAAATAATAAAGCGATACAGTTTTGAAATTGGAATAACAGTTTTCTATATTATCTTTTAATTTTTAAAATGAAACTAAAAAAAATAAATCAAAATCTACAAAATGCGCTAATCGAAAATGGATTAGTTGAGGCAAATTTGCTCCAGCAAGAAACATTTTCAACCATTAAAAGTGGAGCTGATTGTATTATTTTATCGCCCAATGCAAGTGGAAAATCAACCACCATAGTCTTAAATGTAATTCAACAATTAATTGCCGAAGGTGAAGAATCTCCGCGGGCATTAATTATTGTGGAAGACAAAACGAAAGTCTTGGAAATGGAAGAACTTTTTGAAAAGTTGGGCAATTATACTAATTTAAGGGTATATGGTGTTCATGACAAAAGTGATTTGGAATACGATAAAAATTATATTTCTACGGGAATAGATGTATTAATTGGAACTCCAAACCGACTTAGTGAAATGTTCACTACTGCGGGCTACAATATTAATCGGCTAAAAATGTTTGTTATTGATGATGCCGATGCTATTTTGAAATTGCGTCACGAAACTAGAATTATACGAATTTCGAATAGTATAGCCAAAACACAACGCCTCATTTTTTCAGAGTATCTTTCTGAGCGAATCGAAATGTTAGCAGATAAAATGATGGTAGAACCCTTTTTATTTGAAATTGACGAGCAACAAAACAATGATCAAAACAACTAATAACAGGACCCATGGGATTAATGAAAATATTTTCAGGAAGCGAAATCTTAGCTTTGGCATTAAAAGAAAAATTAGAAAAAATTAACTTAGAAGTAGTAATGAAGGACAATATTCAATCAGCGCGTTTAGCAGGTTTTGGAAGTGCTGGTCAGGCCGTAGAATTGTTTATTCAGGAAGTCGATTTTGGAAAAGCTAGTCCAATAATTGAGGAATTTCGAATGAACATATAATTGACTTAATTCTTTATTTAATCTATTTTTGCACTTCATTTTATAAGAAGTCTTACAACCTAACAATCTGAAATGATTACAGTAAACGATATCTCCGTTCAATTTGGCGGAACTACACTATTTAGCGATGTTTCTTTTGCAATTAATGAAAATGATAAAATTGCCCTTATGGGTAAAAATGGTGCTGGAAAATCAACACTTTTGAAAATTATTGCTGGACAAAGCAAACCTTCTACGGGGTCTATTTCGGCACCTAAAGAAGCGGTAATTGCCTATTTGCCTCAGCATTTATTAACAAAAGATGGGTGTACGGTGGTTGAAGAAACATCGAAAGCTTTTGGTGAAATTTTTTCAATGAAAGCTGAAATTGATGAAATCAACGAGCAATTAACTATACGAACGGATTATGAAAGTGACGCGTATATGAAATTGATTGAGCGGGTTTCCGACTTGAGTGAAAAATTTTATGCCATTGAAGAAGTAAATTATGAAGCTGAAGTTGAAAAAATACTTATCGGTTTAGGATTTGTTCGAGAGGATTTTACCCGTCAAACTTCTGAATTTTCTGGAGGTTGGAGAATGCGAATTGAATTGGCAAAAATTCTATTACAAAAGCCCGATTTGATTTTATTAGATGAGCCTACCAATCACATGGATATAGAAAGTATTCAATGGCTGGAAGATTTTTTAATTAATTCAGCAAAAGCGGTCGTAGTAATTTCGCACGATAGAGCATTTGTCGATACTATTACTAATCGTACGATTGAAGTAACAATGGGTCGCATTTATGATTATAAAGCCAAATATTCACACTATTTAGAACTTCGAAAAGACCGGCGCATACACCAACAGAAAGCGTATGACGAGCAACAAAAAATGATTGCCGATAACCAAACTTTTATTGATCGATTTAAAGGTACTTTTTCTAAAACTGACGCCGTTCAATCGCGAGTAAAAATGCTCGAAAAATTAGTAATTGTTGAAGTAGATGAAGTGGATACATCGGCATTAAAATTGAAGTTTCCACCAGCGGTTCGCTCAGGGCAATACCCAGTAATTGTTAAAGATTTAGAAAAAAAATATGAAAATCATGTAGTTTTTAAAGACGCTAATGTGGTTATTGAACGAGGTCAAAAAGTTGCTTTTGTAGGAAAAAATGGGGAAGGAAAATCTACCATGATTAAAGCCATTATGAAAGAAATTGAAATTAATGGCGGAAGTGTAGAAATAGGACATAATGCTCAAATAGGGTATTTTGCTCAAAATCAAGCATCATTATTAGATGAAAATGCTACTATTTTTGAAACAATTGATGGTATTGCAGTTGGCGAGATTCGTACACAAATAAAAAATATTTTAGGAGCCTTTATGTTTCATGGTGATGATGTTACCAAAAAAGTAAAAGTACTTTCTGGAGGCGAAAAAACTCGTTTGGCAATGATAAAACTATTATTAGAGCCCGTTAATTTATTGATTCTGGACGAACCATCAAATCACTTAGACATGAAGACTAAAGACATTATTAAAGATGCCCTTCGTGAATTTGACGGAACACTAATTTTGGTTTCACACGATCGGGATTTTTTAGACGGTTTAGCTACCAAAGTATTTGAATTTGGCAATAAACGAGTAAAAGAACATTTTGAAGATATTGCGGGGTTTTTAGCCCACAAGAAAATGGAAAATTTAAGAGAAATAGAAAAATAAGTTTTTAATACATTGTAAATCAGTTTTTTATATTATTTTTTTGTAACTTGTAGTATAGTAAATACCAACAAATTAAATTATTTAATATGAAAAAACTGATTTTTTATTTGATGTGTTTTATCACGCTGTTAGGTAGCGTAATTTCTTTTTCTCAAAATGATAAAGAGCCAGTCGCATTAGGTCTTCCAGGAGACAATTTTAATTTATATGCGGTACTTAGTGTGTTCGAAAAATCGCCCACATTAGAAGCATTTGAGCGCGCTTTGAATGATAAGGAAACTAAAATCAATAACCTTGATTTGAATGCCGATAATGTAATAGATTACATCCAAGTAATTAGTTACAAGGAAGGAACTAATTATTCTATTGTCCTTCGAACTCCAATTAGTGATAAAGAAAATCAAGATATTGCGGTCATAATTGTAACTAAGAACAATGACGGAAAGGTTTTGGTTCAAATCATCGGTGATGAAGAATTATATGGTAAAAATTACATTCTAGAACCTGCCTCTGATACAAGTACTGAAACGCCTAATCCCGGATACAAAAAAGAGGCTGATATTACTATAAATACAGCACCAACCTATAATATAAATGGGGCATATTATGCCAACGATTGGCCTATTGTATCCTATCTTTTTGCTACTGGATTTTCTATTTACATATCGCCTTGGTATTGGGGATTTTATCCCACCTATTGGGAGTCATGGGTGCCTATTTATTACTATAATTATTGGAATTTTCACAATCATTATTTTCACAATCATTATTACAGGCGAGCAGTATACGTTCGCTTTCCCAACTCATATTCCTATTATTCAAGAAGAAGGGTAACCTCTCCCACCGTAATTCAAAATCGAAGAAATGGCTCATATCGTTCTACATATGAAGGTAAAACCTACCGACAACCCGAAGCTCCACTTTCGCGAACCAATAGAAAATCTAAAACGAATGTTCCGAGGATTAGAGCTAATAAAACAGAATCAAAAATTGATCCATCTAAATCCAGTACCAGAAGGACTGAGAGGGGAGTGCCGTCATTGAAACCAGTCACGCCATCAAATCAAAATCCACAAAGAGAATCACGAAGAACAAACAGACGAAACAATCGTTAAAAGTAAAGGGGCTAATCGGCCACTTTTTTGTAGGTTAATTTATAAATAGTACTCTGCAATGCTTCAAAATCAGGGTCTTCACAAAGTAAAAAAACAATTTCAGCAGATGAATTTTCATACAAGGATATTCCTTCAAATTTAGTTGAATCACTAATTGTTTCGATAAAATCAATTTTCATTGTAGGAATATCAATGCAGCCAAAACTACTTCCAGCTATAGCGCCATCATCATATGTAGAAAGTGTTTCTTCAGCGCTTGCCAAAAAATAAATTTTATTAGCCACTTGTACGGCATCGGTAAAACTAGCCAAAACTCCATTTATTTTATTAATTTCAATAGGATAAACTTGCCAGTCACTCGTGTCAATAATAGAATCTCCCGTTAAGGAAAAAATAATATTTTGGTTTAATTCGCCATTTCCTCTATTGAATAAGTGCCATTTTCTCCCATCAAATAATGCACCTTCTATGTTAAACTCGGAAAACGTAACGCTCCCAAATTCTTGCAATTTTTGATACAATTCATTCAAATCATGGCTTGCGGTCACTTGCTTCGTAATAGAATTTAATTGAAATAACCATTTTCGTTTTGCTGTTGAGCCCGAACCGAAAATATATAAAGAGCCATCGAAAAGAGTAATTGATTCAAAATCAAATTTTTCTTTTTTTATACTATTTTCTTCAGCATTATCAACAATGGGATGTTTTATAAGTTGTGCAGAATGAATCAAATATTCATATAAAAAGGTACTATTGTCGCTTATAATAAATAGCGATTCATTATGAAATACAATACCTGAAGCTGCTCCAACACCGTTTATTTGAAAAGCTATTTCCAACTGAAATTTTGACATAATTAGCGCATGGAAAATAAAATGAGTTCTTTATTTTGAAGTTATTCAAAAGTAGTGTTTTTTATTAAGTAATTTTCATTCGCAATAAATTGGAGTATCTTTGCGACCTAATACTAGCAAAAGTGAATTTATCTCAATATACCCAAGAATTTTCTTATAATTTAAAACTTGCCTACCCCGTTATTTTAGGAATGCTAGGACATACTTTAATTGGAATTGTAGACAATATTATGGTGGGAAACTTAGGTGCTACAGAATTGGCTGCGGTCTCCTTAGGAAATAGCTTTATCTTCATTGCAATGTCAATTGGAATTGGGTTTTCTACAGCCATAACCCCTATTATTGCCGAAGCAGATGCTGAAAAAGACAACCATAAAATTAGAGCTGCATTTCATCATGGTTTGTTATTATGTACGGTTTTAGGAATTGCGTTGTTCATTATTATAGTTTTGGCAAAGCCAATTATGAACTTAATGCACCAGCCAAAAGTAGTAGTTGATTTAGCGTCTCCCTATATAGACTGGGTTGCCTTTTCGTTAATTCCAGTGATTATTTACCAAGGGTACAAACAATTTGCCGACGGATTGTCTCAAACTAAATATTCCATGTATGCTATTTTTATGGCTAACGTAGTGCATATTTTTTTTAATTATGTTTTGATATATGGATTATGGATTTTTCCAAAACTTGGTATTTTAGGAGCAGCATTAGGGACCGTAATTTCTAGAATTATGATGGTGGTTTTTATGCATTATCTATTAAAATATAACGCCGAATTAAATCAGTATTTTAATAATTTCAGTTTTAAACAAATTAAGAAATCAATGCTTAAAAAAATTATTAATCTAGGAACACCTTCCGCGTTACAAATGCTTTTTGAAGTTGCCCTTTTTACAGCAGCCATTTGGTTGTCCGGTTCAATTGGGAAAAATAGCCAGGCGGCAAATCAAATTGCGTTAACGATTGCCACGGTCACTTTTATGTTTGCCATGGGTTTGAGTGTTACTGCAATGATTAGAATTGGAAATCAAAAAGGAAAAAAAGATTTTAAAAACCTAATCATTGTCGCTCGATCTATATTTTTATTAGCCATTATTCTCGAAATTGTATTTGCAGTTTTATTTGTTATTTTCCACTCTATTCTGCCCCATTATTTTCTAAACATGAACGATACCACTCAGTTAGTAGATAATACTGAAGTGATTGCGATTGCTTCAAAATTAATTTTAGTGGCAGCAGTTTTTCAAATTTCAGACGGAATTCAAGTGGTAGTTTTGGGAGCTTTGCGTGGTTTGCAAGACGTGAAAATCCCTATGTATATTGCATTTGTGTCGTATTGGATTATTGGATTTCCAATTTCATTTTATTTAGGAAAATACACCGCTTTAGCCTCGGTGGGAGTTTGGATTGGACTTTTAGCAGGGCTAACAGCGGCTGCTTTATTTTTGTATATTCGCTTTCATAATCTAACTAAAAAATTGGTTAGAGAAAATCATTAATCTAAATCGTACTTATTATGGTAGTTCTTTCAATTATTATCGGAATTATTTTATTTATCGCCAGTTTTACTCTAAAAAGTGGTAATTCTCCATTGTCGAAATTTTCTGGATTTTTAAGAATTGCAGCAGTTTTTGTTATTATTGTGGGACTGTTTTCAGCCATGTTCAAGCAAATTGATGCGGGTAAAGTAGGCGTAAAGTCATTGTACGGAAGCGTGCAACCGGATATTCTAGAAAGTGGATTGCATTTGGTCAATCCATTATTAGAAATCACAGATTTTGATATTCAAACTCAAAATTATACCATGTCAGAAGTTCATGGTGAAGGGGCACAAGAAGGAGATGATGCCATTCGTGTATTGTCAAATGATGGATTAGAAGTAGTGATTGATTTGACTGTTTTGTATCGTATTTCACCAGTAGATGCACCAAAAATTTTCAAGCAAATTGGTATAAATTATACGGATAAAATAGTCCGACCAGTTACCAGAACAAGAATTCGTGACAACGCAGTTTATTATGATGCGGTAGCGTTATATTCCACAAAGCGAAATGAATTTCAACAACGAATTTTCAAAAGTATCGAGGATGATTTTAAACTGAGAGGACTTGTTTTAGAGCAATTATTAATTAGAAATATTAATTTGCCAGCGTCAGTAAAAACAACCATCGAATCTAAAATTAATGCTGAACAAGAGGCTCAAAAAATGCAATTTGTACTTCAAAAGGAAAAACAAGAAGCCGAACGAAAAAGAGTAGAAGCACAAGGTATCGCCGATTATCAGAGAATTATTTCGTTAGGATTAACGGATAAACAATTGCAGTACGAACAAATAAAAGCACAAAAAGAAATTGCAACTTCCCCGAATACTAAAATTATTTTTATGGGAAAAGGAAGTGCACCCGTAATTTTGTCAGATAAATAGTATCATTTATCCTGTGTTTTTGAAACCTTTTTGCGAAATTTGCAGATAAATTAATTAATATGGAATTACCAAAGTTTTTATTAGGAGACAATACCGATTTTCCAGAGGATATATTCATTATTCACCTTGATTATCCGCGATTTATAATCAATTTAAAAGATGATGAGGTGGAATTCATGGAAGAAGCAGAAGACCTAGACGAAGCAGAATTAAATGCAGAAATGGAGGGTTTGATTGTATTGGCAAATGAATTTTATGATCGAGAAATAAAACGATATGAAGAGTAAATCACTTTTTATTGTAAATTTCTAATAATAATTGAGCAGCAGCAAATGGAGAAATTTCATTCATTTGCACTGCTTTTTTTGTTGAATCCAATAACTTTTTGATCTCTGGATGGCTATAAAAATTCAATTTCAATTGTTCATCGATTGTTTCAACTAACCAATATTGATTTTGCTCTGATCTTTTTTCATGAAAATAATTTGACTTTTTAGTTTGTTCTAAATAGTTCGTTATACTATTCCAAATTTCTGGAATTCCTTCGTGAGTAATTGCACTACAAGTAAAACTTGTTGGTGCCCACCCTGATTTTTTCAACGGAAATAAATGTAACGCACGATTAAATTCAGCTTTTGCTAATTGTGCCTTTCGAATGTTATCGCCATCAGCCTTATTGATTACAATTGCATCCGCCATTTCCATAATTCCGCGTTTTATTCCTTGTAACTCGTCGCCAGCTCCAGCAATTTTTAGTAACAAGAAAAAATCAACCATACTGTGAACCGCAGTTTCACTTTGACCCACACCAACAGTTTCAATTAATATAATATCGAATCCAAAAGCTTCACAAAGCGTAATAGTTTCCCTGGTTTTTCTGGCGACACCACCTAAAGTTTCTCCCGATGCTGAAGGTCTTATGAAGGCATTTTTGTCCTTAACTAATTCCTCCATCCGTGTTTTATCGCCTAATATACTCCCTTGAGAAATACTACTGCTAGGGTCAACTGCCAATACGGCTACTTTTTTTCCTAAACCAGTCAAATAGCTACCAAAGGCTTCAATAAAAGTGCTTTTTCCAACTCCAGGTATTCCAGTAATTCCTATTCTTATGGACTCATTGACTCTTGGTAAACATGCATTTACAATTTCAGTTGCTATGGTTTGATGTTTTGGATTTATACTTTCTACGAATGTAATTGCTCGACTTAATGACGCCCTATTTCCTGAAACTATTCCAGCTACGAGTTCTTTTGATGTAGGCTGTATTTTTCTTAAACGCTGAATCAATTCAACTGCCGATTGGCTCAACTGCTTTGGTTGTGCAACACCTTCATTCTCTCTCAGTGCCGATTTTTTTAAATGACGATTCAACGGAAACGATTTTTAAGATTACTAAACAAATTTACATAAATTTTTCGATAGGAACTTTCGCAAATGTATAGTGAGTTGCAATTAAAAAAATTACTTTTGTAACTAATAAATTTTTACATTGTGAGTACAGAAGTAATAGTTTCTACCGATAATAAGGAAGTAATTCAAAAAACAGTTTTTTCTATTTTATTCGCCATTAGTTTTGCTCATTTGTTAAATGATTTAATCCAGGCAGTTATTCCCTCAATATATCCCATTTTAAAACAGAATTATCAACTTTCTTTTTCTCAAATTGGATTAATCACTTTTGCTTTTCAATTAACCGCATCCATTTTCCAACCATTTGTAGGTTATTATACCGATAAATATCCAAGACCTTTTTCCCAAGTTTATGGAATGTTGTTTTCAACAATGGGAATAATAGTTCTCGCTTTTGCGACAAATTTTTATTGGATTTTAATTTCAGTTTGCCTAATTGGAACTGGGTCTGCTATTTTTCATCCTGAATCAGCCCGAATTTCTAACGCAGCTTCTGGAGGGAAAAGAGGGTTAGCACAATCTATATTTCAAGTTGGTGGAAATTTAGGAACAGCAATCGCACCTTTATTAGTGGCGTTAATAGTGGTTCCTAATACACAAAAATACCTACTTTATTTTCTAATAGTAGCTTTTTTAGCAATTGCAATTATTTCTAAAATTGCCTTTTGGTATCGAAATCATCTAATTTTTCGTGAAAATAAAACTACTCTATTTGTAAGCTTTCATGAATTATCGAAATCCAAAGTGAATTGGGCCATTTCCATATTACTCATCGTTATTTTCTCTAAATTTTTCTATTCTGCTTGTTTATCAACCTATTATACTTTTTACGTAATTGAGAAATTTAATCTGACAATTCAACAAGCCCAAATTCACATGTTTATTTATTTAATCGCGTATGCAATTGGAACAATTTTAGGAGGACCACTTGGAGATAGATTCGGTCGAAAGTACATCATTCTGTTTTCTGTTTTTGGAGCAACACCATTTGCCTTGATTTTACCTTACGCCAACCTCTTTTATACCGATGTGTTAATGGTCATTATTGGGATAATTATTTCATCCGCTTTCCCCGCTATAATAGTTTATGCTCAAGAATTAATACCAAAAAAGCTTGGCATGATTTCGGGACTTTTTTATGGATTTGCCTTTGGAATGGGTGCGCTTGGCTCAGCACTCATCGGAATTCTCGCCGATTATACTTCCATACAATTCGTTTATTTAATCTGTTCCTTTTTGCCAATTATCGGAAGTATTGCCTATTTTTTGCCCAATTTAAAAAAGAAGTAATTTTCTTGGAGCTATTTCCCGCTGTTCGTTTCAATCCGGAAAATTAAATCGCCTTTCCGCCTCTTTTTTCCGGGATTTTCACTTCCATCAGGGCTAGGGCTTCTTCTTCCTATTTGTAATTTCTACTAAAAAACACTAAATTCGCCTTTCAAATACGTGCTAATGGATAGTCAAATAACCCCTGATATACTTCGACAATTACAAGAAATTATTGGTTCGAACTATGTACTTACCGATCAAGAATCACGAAATAAATATGGACATGACGAAACCGAAGACTATGTTTTCCCTCCTTCTGTAGTACTCAAACCAAGAACTCCTGAAGAAGTTTCTAGCATTTTAATAATTGCTAATCAACACAAAATACCAGTAACCCCTATTGGTGCTCAAACTGGGCTTAGTGGGGGAGCACTTGCAATATACCAAGGCATCGGACTTTCTATGGAGCGATTCAATTCAATACTAGAAATTGACGAAAAAAATCTTCAAGTTATAGTTGAACCTGCCGTAATTACTCAAGTGCTGCGCGAAAGTGTCGCAAATAAAAATCTCTTTTACCCACCCGATCCAAGCAGTCAAGGTAGTTGCTGGATAGGGGGGAATGTAGCAGAAAATGCTGGAGGTGCTCGCGCTGTAAAATATGGAGTAACTAAAGATTATGTTCTTAATTTACAGGTTGTTTTGCCAACTGGGGAGATCATTTGGACAGGTGCTAATACACTCAAAAACTCAACGGGATATAACCTAACTCAATTAATGGTAGGTAGCGAAGGGACACTTGGAATACTTACCAAAATTGTACTCAAACTACTGCCCAAAAACAACCATACGGTTCTAATGTTAGTTCCTTTTTATCAGGCAAACCAAGCGTGCGAAGCGGTTTCGGCTATCTTTAGAGCTGGAGTGATTCCAAGTGCACTTGAATTTATGGAGCGCGATGCCATTGATTGGACCTTACAATTTATTGATCACATAAACGTTCAAATTCATGACGGCATACAAGCTCATTTGTTAATAGAATTAGATGGAAACTATCCTGAAATCCTGTTTCAAGAAGCCGAAAAAATAATGGAAGTTGTAGAGCAATTTCAAATTGATGAAGTTTTGTTTGCCGATACGGAAGATCAAAAAAATGCACTTTGGAAGTTAAGGAGAAGTGTGGCTGAAGCAGTAAAAGCTAATTCTATTTATAAGGAGGAAGATACTGTAGTGCCCCGATATGAGTTACCAAAATTATTATTGGGAATTAAAAAAATTGGAGCAAAATATGGTTTTAAATCAGTTTGCTACGGTCATGCTGGCGATGGAAATTTGCATGTAAACATTATTAAAGGAGATCTTTCTGACGAAGATTGGTCTACCGAAGTTCCAAAGGGAATCCGAGAGATTTTTCAACTAACGGTTTCGCTTAAAGGCACGTTGTCAGGTGAACACGGCATTGGCTTCGTTCAAAAAAACTATATGGACATTGCGTTTTCTAATGGACATCTGCAATTAATGAAAAACATTAAAAATGTTTTTGATCCCAATGGAATTCTAAATCCAGGGAAGATATTTCCTGATAATTAATAAAAAAAGCGCCAGAAATGGCGCTTTTTTTTAATCTCTCTTAGGACTATTTTTCTTAATCCTTTTTTCTTCTTTCTTTTCTTTTGCCGTTTTAAGAGGTTCTTTTTTTACGGTCTTTTTAGCATCTTGACTCTTAGCCATACTATAGTTGTTTATTAATTTTTAATAATTTATTTACGTAAATATAACCAAAATTATCAATATTAACTAACCAGTATCCAATCACCAGTAGCTAACAAGCTTTCTGCTTTTTTATATTTCATCGTTTCGGTTGTTCCTGAAGCTACTTCTTGAATCGTTACGGTATCGTTTCTATTTATTTTTG
>JBIHZQ010000045.1:0-16208 GCA_044231345.1 Flavobacterium sp. | reverse complement strand
ATTTGGGGCGTTTCATTGGATAAAATAAAAATAGAGTTCGGGAGTATTTATGCTGATTATTTGATGATGCAAGTTCAGAAATTCTTGAATGACGATTTGGTTTTTATAGATGAAAACGTTTTGAAGCCTACAAAAAAAGGAAAGTTTTTGGCAGATGGAATTGCAAGTGATTTGTTTTACTTAAATTTGGAATGATTTTACCACAAAGGACACAAAGAAAAAACAAATCTTAGTGAACTTAGTGAAACCTTTGTGCCCTTCGTGGTTTAATATATTATGATAGCAAAAATAAATAATTTTGAAGTTGACTTATCAAAACCAATTGATATTTCCATTTCATTGTCCAATACCGATGAAAATCCGATTGCGTGGTACATTGAAAAACCCGTAATTGAACCCGTAGTTTTTGGCGATTGGATTGGAAAAGTTTCCGAAGGAAGTTCTTCGACAAATTTCAATAATATCTTCTTTAATCCCCACGGACACGGAACGCATACCGAATGTTTGGGACATATTACCAAGGAATTCTACTCGATTAATCAATCCTTAAAGCAGTTTTTCTTTTTGGCAGAATTGATTTCTGTAGAGCCAGAAATACAAAATGACGACTTGGTAATTACAAAAATTCAAATTAAAAATGCGTTAAAAGGAACGTCACCCGAAGCCATTATCATCCGAACATTGCCCAATAATTCCGAGAAATTATCGAAGAAATATTCCAATACCAATCCGCCGTATTTGTCTGAAGAAGCAGCGGTTTTCATCCGTGAAAGCGGCATCCAACATTTGCTAATTGATTTGCCAAGTGTCGATAAAGAACACGATCAAGGAAAATTATTGGCACACAAAGCCTTTTGGAATGTGACAGATGTGACCAATTTGAATGCCGATGCCCGCATAAATTGTTCCATTACAGAAATGATTTTTGTGAATGATGCCGTCAAAGACGGAAGCTATTTATTGAATTTACAGATTGCACCTTTTGAAAATGATGCAAGTCCAACCAAACCTATTTTATTTGCCATAAAAAAATGAACCTAGAAACGTTCTATGAATATTGCCTGTCTAAAAAAGGCGTGACCGAACATTTTCCTTTTGACGAAGAAACTTTGGTTTTTAAAGTAGGCGGAAAAATGTTTGCATTATCGTCATTAACCAAATGGGAAAAAGGAGCACCATCTGTAAATTTGAAATGCAATCCTGAGTATGCAGAAGAATTACGGGCACAATATGACAACATAAAACCAGGTTTTCACGCAAGTAAAAAACATTGGAATACGATTGAAATTAACCGCGGAGTTCTTGATTCCATAATCTTTGAATTAATCAATCATTCCTACGAGTTAGTTTTTAAAAGCTTAACAAAAAAAGGGCAAACAGAAATCTTAGAATTAGACAATTAGGTAGTACTTTTGCACCAGAAATTTAAGAACTAAAAGCTAAAAATAGTATGAAAGAGCAAATCAAAAAATTTTTGAACGAAGAACAAGATCCGAAAGCCATTGAAAAAATCACTTCAAAGTTGAATGATTTATTGATGAAAAACGAAGAAATTGGATATATTGGAGTTCAAAAAAAACCTGCACTTACCGTTTTTCCAGAAAGTATTGTGTTAACAAACAAGCGAATTATTATTTGTAAGCCTAAGAATTTAGGTCTTTCAATGGATTTCACAGATTATACTTGGGATGAAATTGTTGGAACCTTCGTTAAAGAAAATATTTTAGGTTCTGAATTTTCATTTTCTACAAAAACCGACATCCAAGTTTCTATAGATTATATTCCGAAAATTCAAGCCCGAAAAATCTATACTTTTGCCAAAGAGCAATTGGATATTTTGAAAAATGGTGCAACTCCATTAGCAAATGCGGTTATTGAAAGTGCAGTTGTTGCATCTGAAGGAGTTGAATTGGTGGAGGAAGTAGAAACTGAAGAAGTTACTGATTTTGCTGAAATTATGCCGGTTACTACTCCGTTTTCTGAAACAACTTCTGAAAATAATTTTACTAACACAGAAAAACAATTGGGAGAATTATCAAATGAAGAATTGTTTGAAAAACTCCAGAATTATAAAAAACTATTGGACAACGGACTGATTTTGCAAGGGGAATACGATGCCTACAAAAAGGAGATTTTGAGTTTTATGTAAAAAATATAAAAAATTAAAAGGGCGAAAATCAACAAATTTTCGCCCTTTTTTTATTAATAAAAAAATCCGGGCATTGCTGATCGGATTTGGTAAATATATAAAATGTTTTACTTGCTTAATTCGACGAAATATTTGTAAAATAACGGGATGGTTTCGATGCCTTTCAGGTAGTTGAAAATTCCGAAATGTTCGTTTGGCGAGTGAATGGCGTCGCTATCTAAACCAAATCCCATAAGGATTGTTTTGCTTTTTAACTCTTTTTCAAATAATGCAACAATTGGAATACTTCCCCCAGAACGCACTGGAATTGCCGGAACACCAAATGTTTCTGTATAGGCCATATTTGCGGCTTTATAACCAATACTATCGGTTGGTGTAACATAGCCTTGACCGCCGTGATGTGGAGTGACTTTTACAGTTACGCCAGCAGGAGCAATGCTTGTGAAGTGTTTTGTGAATAAGTTGGTGATGTTTTCCCAGTCCTGGTTTGGAACCAATCGCATCGAAATTTTCGCATATGCTTTACTTGCAATTACGGTTTTTGCGCCTTCGCCAGTGTAGCCGCCCCAAATTCCGTTGACATCTAATGTTGGTCGAATGGAGTTTCTTTCGTTGGTTACATACCCTTTTTCGCCATAAACATCGTTGAGGTTTAATGCTTTTTTATAGTTATCTAAATTGAAAGGTGCTTTTGCCATTTCGGCACGTTCTTCAAGCGATAATTCTTCGACATTATCATAGAACCCTGGAATGGTAATGTGATTATTTTCATCGTGAAGTGATGCAATCATTTTGGCAAGCACATTGATTGGATTGGCAACAGCACCGCCATATAAACCTGAATGCAAGTCGCGATTTGGGCCTGTAACTTCTACTTCTACATAGCTTAAACCTCGTAAACCTGTGGTAATTGACGGCTGCTGATTGGAAATCATCCCTGTATCGGAGATTAGAATCACGTTGCATTTTAGTTTTTCTTGGTTGCGTTCTACAAACCAGCTCAAGCTTTTAGAGCCTACTTCTTCTTCGCCTTCAATCATAAATTTCACGTTGCAAGGCAAGGTTTTGGATTGCACCATATATTCCAATGCTTTAACGTGCATATACATTTGGCCTTTATCATCACAAGCTCCTCGGGCAAAAATAGCTCCTTCGGGGTGAATTTCGGTAGTTTTAATTACGGGTTCAAATGGTGGCGAAGTCCATAATTCCATTGGATCTGGCGGTTGTACATCGTAATGTCCATAAACCAATACCGTTGGCAAATCAGGATTTATTATTTTTTCGCCATAAACAATTGGGTAACCGGGTGTATCGCAAATTTCTACGTGTTCGCACCCTGCTTTTTCTAAGCTTTCTTTTACAGCATCGGCAGTATTGATAACATCTTGAGAATAGGCGGCATCGGCACTAACAGAAGGGATTTTTAGTAATTCAATTAATTCGTCAATAAAGCGGGTTTTATTTTCTTTAACGTAAGCTTTTATTGTATCCATAGAAATTATAGTTTTTATAAAGTCAAAAATACAAAAAGAGATTGAAATAAGGTACAATTGATAGTAGTGTTAGTTGAACTTAAAATAAAATATTTTTATTTTGCACGAGTTAGATTTAGTTGTATATTTGCACTCACAATTTTGCGGATATGGTGAAATTGGTAGACATGCCAGACTTAGGATCTGGTGCCGCAAGGCGTGTAGGTTCGAGTCCTATTATCCGCACAAAAAAACCTCTCATTTGAGAGGTTTTTTTTTATCAATATATTTTATCAATAGTACAAAGGAATTCTTATTATTTTACCGATTCAATATTAGTTGGTTTATCCATGATACACTCGAGAAGCTACGATTTTATTTTCGCGAATTATAAGAACTTCGGCTATTAACATTTCACTTTCGCCAGAAACAGTTCTTATATATTCCATAAAAATGCGGTCACTATTTGCGGTGAGGGATGTAACTTTATAGTTTAGACTTGGTAAACGGTCAAAGGCATCTTGCCACCATTCTCTAAGTGCTTGTTTCCCGATTATTAATCCATTTGTTTCAGGCTTATGAATTTTTAATTTCGGACTATAATGCTCGGCATCATCATCATACAATGACAATAGTTGTTCTAAATTATGATTGTTAAATGCATCAAACCATTTAAAAGTAATTGATTGTAAATTTTCTGTATTCATAGGGTTAGTAAATAAAAATTCCCGCTATTGATTCAGCAGGAATTGTTTGTATCAATAATTTTGAAAATAAATTAGGTGTTTTTCAAGTTAATAACTTCTTGGTCGGTTAAAAAGCGCCAGTTTCCTCTTGGAAGATTTTTCTTAGTAAGGCCAGCAAACGCTACTCGATCTATTCGAAGGACATCGTAATCAAAGTGTTCAAATATGGATCGAACTACTTTCACATTTGAGGAGCGTAGTTTTATTCCGATTTCGCTTTTGGGTTCGTTGTCAATGTAACTAACCTCTTCCACAAAAACGCGGTGTCCATCGAGGACCAACCCTTTATTAATTTTTTCTAAATCTTCGTATTTTAGATTTTTGTCTAAAGAAACTTGATATATTTTTGATGATTTTTGATTGGGTAGTGAAAATTTCCGAATCATATCGGTATCATTGGTAAATAGTAATAATCCCGTGGTATTTTTATCCATTCGACCTACGGCACCAATTTTTGCGGTAGTTGAACCTTTAACCAATTCTAATACATTTCTATTTTCTTGACCTTCGTCGAAAGCCGTGGTGAAATTTTTTGGTTTATTAAGCAGAATATATTCTTTTTTTTCTGGGGTCAAAACAGCTCCATCAAAATTGACTACATCTCCAGGTTTTACCATATAACCCATTTCGATTACTGGAATTCCATTTACTTTTACATTTCCAGATTGGATGTAAATATCTGCATCACGTCGGGAACATACTCCTGAGTTGGCAATGTATTTATTCAATCGAATTTCGTCGGCTACTTTTGGTCTTTTTGGTGCTTGATTTGCTTTTTTTGCTACTTTATCCGAAACTACTTCGGCTGACTTTGTGGTTGGTTTTACTTTTTTAGGCCCTTGTGCCCTTTTTTGCATCGCAGGTTTTGGCTTATTTGAATTGGGTCTAGTACTATTTGTTCTTGTTCCGCTTCGTTTAGCATTGCCGTCCTTATTATTCATAACATTCTGTAATTTACTTGCTCTATAAGTCTTATGACCTAATATTTTGCAAAGATAGGCTATTCTAATGAATTATTGGAAATGCGTTACTTTAGTCACTAGCCCTGATGGAAACGGCATCATTTTGTGGCGGGGTTCGCCACAAAATATATAGTGGACAGCAGGATTAGCTACTAAAGAGTTAAATTAGTTAAGTAGTTGAAAAATCCAATTTTTGAAGTGTATCATTTTTTCTGGATTTATCATAACTATTGCAAAAACGCCTGCTAAAATAAGTAGTTTTAATACGTTATGAAGAAATAAATAGCTTTTTTTTGTGGCCGATTTCCATAAGAAAACCAGATATAAAAGTAGGATTATGAGGCAGAAATAAAAATAACTATCCATATAGCCAACCGAATAAACATCGATTAATAGGTAAATGGGGAAAATTGTGGTCAATGCTAAACCGGTAATTATTCTCTTTGAACTTACTTCACCGTACTTGGTTGGAATTGTTTCATATCCATTGGCTAGATCACCTTTAATATTTTCTAAATCTTTTGTCATTTCGCGAACAAGTAAAAGTAAAAACAGGAAGGAAGCGTGTGCAAAAATAACTTCATAAAAGTTTTTATAATAGAGTAAAATTGCAAAAAAGGGCAAAATTGCTAGTATTGCAGCAGTTAAATTCCCAATAATGAGGTGTTTTTTTATTTTATGGGAATAAAACCAAATTAAGAAAATGTAGACAGAAAAGAAGAGTACTGCCCGAAAAGAGACAAAAAATGATAAGGCAGCAACTAAAAAATTGAGTGTAAAATAGAAATAAAGTTTTGTTTTTTGGCTAACTAATCGATCCAGCATGGATTTGTTTGGTCGGTTAATTAAGTCCTTTTTACTGTCATAAAAACTATTAATAATGTATCCAGACGCTATGGTTAGTGAGGAAGCGATGATGATAATAAAAAGATAAAAATCAAAGAGTACGGAGAGTGCATTTTTTTCTGGAGCTAGGATAAATAAGGAAGATAGGTATTGAGCAATAACTATAACAATTATATTATATCCTCTGACCACAGAGAACAAACTGATTATTTTTTTTAAAAGTAGCTTGTTTTTTCTGCTGATCATCTCAGAATTTTGGTGAAATTAAAACTGATAAACAACTTCTAATTTGTAGTCTTTTAGTGAAAGTTTTGCTTTTTCTAAATCTTGTGTGAACCCAAGAATATAACCACCGCCTCCGGAACCACAAAGCTTCAAATAGTAATCGTTTGTGTCAATTCCTTTTTGCCAAATTCCGTGAAATTGCTCTGGAATCATTGGTTTGAAATTATGCAATACTACGGTTGAAAGTTTTTTTGTATTAGAAAATAATGATTTTATATCGCCACCCAAGAAATTATCTACACAGGCATCGGTATATTTTATAAATTGTGATTTTAACATGGTACGAAATCCTTTGTCTTTCAGATTTTCCATAAAAATGGTTACCATCGGGGCGGTCTCGCCAATAATACCTGAATCCAATAAAAACACTGCTCCTTTACCGTCAAGTGACTGAGTAGGTATTCCTGTGGCTTCGATGTTGTCTTTTGAATTGATTAAAATTGGGATGCTTAAATAACTATTTAATGGATCTAAACCAGAACTTTTTCCATGAAAAAACGATTCCATTTGAGAGAAAATTTGTTTTAGTTGTAATAGTTTTTCGCGAGTTAGATTTTCTAAAACTGTAATTTTGTTACAGGCATATTTATCATAGATTGCGGCGACTAATGCTCCACTACTTCCAACACCATATCCTTGTGGGATACTAGAATCAAAATACATTCCTGTGGTTACATCGTTTTGAAGCGCTGCAATATTGAAGGAAACTAAATCAGGCTGCTCCTCTTGAAGTTTTTCCAAATACGAAACAAATCGTTTTAGATTTTGATTGGATATAATGGCCTCCTCAGAAGGATTTTCATCTCTTTTCAAAGCACCATTATAAAAATTGTAAGGAATAGACAATCCTTTGGAATCTTGAATAATTCCATATTCTCCAAAGAGTAATATTTTAGAATAAAATAAAGGTCCTTTCATAGCTTAAATTTCTGTTGCTCCAATTCCGATTTCATCACAAATGTACTGACCATTTTGACAATAGCCAACTAATTCGTCCTTAATAAATTGTAAAACTTTTTCTTTGGTGTTTTCTGGGTATAAAACATGCACGTTAGCTCCAGCGTCTAGTGTAAAACATACGGGTATATTTGTTTCATTCCTGAATTTCCATAGGGCATTAATGATTTCAAGGGAGTTGGGCTTCATTAAAATAAAATAAGGACTTGAAGTCATCATCATTGCATGTAAAGTTAGGGCTTCGCTTTCGACAATTTTGATAAATTCGTCTAAATTTCCTGATTCGAAAATTGAAATCAGTGCCGATAGATTTTTATGAGCTTGAAGAAAACGTTGTTCTGCAAATGGGTGGTTGTGCATCAAATCGTGCCCCACGGTACTAGAAACTTGTTTTTCTCCTTTATCCACTAATAATATAGTGTCTTGATAATTTTTAAAATTTTGATGAATTGTATAAGGAAATGCTACTCCAAACAAATCAGAATTTTCGGCAATCTCTTTATGATTTCCCCACGCAACGATACTTCCTTTTATACTTCTGCAAGCACTTCCTGAACCTAAACGGGCTAAAAAAGAAGCTTTTTTGTAGAAATACTCCTCACTCATTTCTGGGTGTAATTTTTTTTCTAAACTCATTAAATTCATTGCAAGCGCAGCCATTCCTGATGCAGAAGAGGCAATCCCAGAGCTATGTGGAAACGTATTTTCTGTGTCAATTGTGAAATGATAGTCATAAAGAAATGGCAAGTAAATAACAATTCGTTCGAAGAATTTTTTAATTTTTGGTTTAAAATCTTCTTTAGGATTTCCTTCAAAAAGCAAATCAAAAGAGAAATTTTTAATGTTATTTTTTTTTGCAAAAGTCAATTTCGTAATTGTTTTGCAGGTATTTAAAGTAAAACTCACGGAAGGATTTGCTGGAATTTGATGGTCTTTTTTGCCCCAATATTTAACAAGCGCGATGTTGCTAGGTGAACTCCATTGAAAACTACCGCTTTCGACTGAATGGGAATAGGTTGAAGGAATAAAATAGTGTTCCGTTATCATGAATCAAAAATTTAAGCAAAGATACTTTTTTTCATTAATTTGACTAGTGTATAGGTTAAGGAAGTTTTTATGTAATTTTGTGGTACCCAATCGATAGAAAATAACTATTTTTTTGCGTTGGAGTAATTTAAAAATTATTTAAATAGGTAGAATATGAATAAAGTTACCCGAATTTTAATTGTGGTAGTTACGTGTTTAGCGGTAGGCTATTTTTCTGGAATGATTACTCGTGAGGCGATTACGACTTGGTATCCAACGTTAGTAAAGCCAAGTTTCAATCCTCCAAATTGGGTCTTTGCTCCCATTTGGACGTTGCTTTATGCAATGATGGGTGTTGCTGCTGGAATAATTTGGAATCAAATGGAAACGGATCGAACAATCGTTAAGAAAGCACTACAATTTTTTGCCATTCAATTAGCTTTAAATGCCGTTTGGTCCTATTTGTTTTTTGGGCTAAAAAATCCAATGTTGGCTTTATTAGAAATTGCCCTGCTTTGGTTAATGATATATGAAACCTATCTTAAATTTGTAAAAATTAATAAAATTGCCGGGTATTTGTTACTTCCTTATCTGGCTTGGGTAAGTTTTGCCTCGGTTTTAAACGCTAGTATTTTTTGGTTAAACCGATAATATTAGAAAAATAAAAGCCCCCTAAAGTTATTACTTTAGGGGGCTTTGTAATTATTATATGAAATTAATTAATAACTAATTTCTTTACAATTTTTAAATTACTTTCCGTATTAATTTCTATAAAATATACCCCTTTAGATAATTCAGAAACTGGAATAGAAGTTTGATTTGAAGCAACGTTTGTCCATTTCTTAATGCTTTTTCCTAATAAATCAACTAATTCAATTGTGCCTATAAGTTCAGCTGAATTTATTAAACTGATCTGTACAAAATTAGTTGCTGGATTAGGGAAAATAATACTATTTTCGGGACTAAACGTATTAGTACTTAGTGTAGAAACAAACTCGGTAGCGAAAGTATTTGTAATAATTGCAGGGTTCGTATCAAAGTAAATTTGGGCAGTATTTGGTATAATATCACCCACAGTAAATCCAGGTTTTAATTTGATTTTAAAATAAATATACCCTTTACTCAATTCTTCATTTTGTACTGCTCCTGGTAATTGAATATAATCAAAATGCCAAACCAATTTGTTATTAATCCTTTCTAAAACATAGGAATGACTGGCACTAATCATGCGAATACTTTGTTCGTCAAGCTGCGCATCAAGTAAATCTTCTATGCGAACATTGATTGCATTGGCAGTTCCCGTATTTTGAAAACGAATAGTGTAGTACAAAAAGTCATTTTGTTGAAAACTAGAATATTGAATTTTCTCCCCATGTGCTTCCATTTTATCATTTGGATCATATGATGCTACAACGATTTGAGAATTAAAATAACTGTTATTTGTTAACGAAATGTCATTGGCTGGGGCCGAAATGGTGGCGCTAGTATTTAATACATCGTCAATAGAAACAACGGGCATTGCTGGCACACTCATGGTAACAATAATGGAACGAGTTTCGTAAGGCATTAAATTAGAATAATCAAAGCTAAATCCTGTTGCATTAGTAATAACGCCAGGTTGGTCTACACCAATTATTGTGGTTTGTGGCGCTTTGTTAAAAGTGACAGTTCCTGAAGTAGGAGCAATACCTAAATTTTTATAAACTATTTTATTTTTATAATTAAAACCAGGTCTTGGAGGTGCGAGTGGAATGATGTTTACCGATACATCATTGAATGGTTGTGTCAACGTTATCGGGAAATAATACACTTGAGTTCCGCTTCCAACTGCGATCGCTATATCATTATAATTAGTCGTAGCAACTGAAAAATAAGGAGCGTATTCAGGATTTAATTGATAACTAAAATCATAAGTATTTAAAGGATTTGCATCGTATTTATTATAGACTCCGAAAGGAGAAGAAAAAGTATAAATACCTCCAACATTATTTTGTTGGTATACAAAAGAACCATAAGTAAAGTTTACTTCATTCGTGTCTTTAACTCCATTGCTATTGGCATCAACAAATGCTACCAGCTGTGCTCTATCAGAACATTCAGGTGGTCCGGAAGCAAAAGTGCCTCCTTCAATAAACACTGCAGAATCGTATGCTGAGTCAGCTCTGTCTGCCACTACCAACTTTATATGGTAAGGATTGTTTGGGATTATTTGAGAAGAAGCAGTCATTTTAACAGTTTGCCCGTTAAAGTTTGTTGCTGCTGAGTAATTTGAATTTCCTGAATAAAAAGCCCCAAAATATTCTGGGTTTACCGATGCGCAACTTGAATTATTCAAACTATTTCGGATGGTTACCACTGAAATTGGGACAGTTGTATTGGGGACTACCGCTAAATTAGTTGTTATACCAGTTACTAAGTCAGTAAGTAAAAAAGCAAATGCATCAGAGAAAGAACATTGAAAAGTACCATATTCATCGGAAGCAAATAAGAAATTGAAACTCATAAATTGATTTTGACTTGTGAAATCAAATTCTAATTTTGTTGCGTTTTTTGATGTCATTGTTGTGCCTGTTGCCATGGATACAATTGCTTCTAATTGACTATCTCCTGTCCAATTTGAGTTTCCATCACTCAATATACTTAGGTTGGGACCTGGAGCGTTTATAGCACTTCCAGTAGACAATATAACTCCAGAATTTACCGGGAAGTTAGGATTGTTATTGTTAAAATAACCAATTCCATTTACGGAGCCAAAATTTGTCCCAGTACTTGAAGTAATATTTGAAATGGTCACACAAGGATTATTAACAAGTACATCGGTTACCAACTGTGGCACGCTATATTGAGAGAAATTAGTTGTCAATGGGGGCATAGCTAAAATAGTTGTAATCACTACTGGCGAAGACCAATTACTAGTCAGACTTGAACTACAAACGGAACGAATATAAAAATTATAAGATACTCCAGGCACAAGTCCGGTTACATAATGTGGATTACTATTAGTAGTAACTCCTGCAGTAGTTTCTGATGGAGCTGGTGCACTCAATGGCAATACTAACACTTCCCATAAGGTAGCTTGATTAGATTGAGGCCAACTTACATAAGCACTATTTGATGTGGTATTTGATACTGATAAATTTGATGGCGTTAAACATCCTGTATAGAAATCTACTGGTGCCGACCATTCGCTTGATAAACTTGAGGAACAATTACTTCTAACATAAGCTACATAGCTTGTATTGGCAATCAATCCTGTAATTACAAAACTAGATGTATTAGCGATTATACCAACGGATGAAGCATTTGGTGGAGTTGATTGTGGTGTTTGAACTAATACTTCCCATTGGGTGGCATTATTTATTTCGGTCCATCCAATTGTAGCTCCAGTATATGATATAGCCGATGAGTTTACATTTTCAGGTACAGCACAAATGGAGGCTGGAGTTGTACAATTTACCATTCCGGTATAAAGTACACTTCCAGTAGTACCAGTGCCAGGGGCTTTAGTATATAAATTTTGTCCAAAAGTATTTTTTATTGCTACTCCAACTTCAGTTGCAAAAGAACCACCACTATTCCATGATAATTGAAAAGGAATACCATCACAAAGAGGCACTGAAACCGTGATAGGGCCATAACCTGTTGTAAATGTACTTCCAATCGTGGCAACGACAATTCCGTTTTGTGAAATATTCATAGTATTTCCGTTCCAACCGTCTCCATAATTGTCTGTTAAAATGAAACTATAATTGCATTGGCTTGAAGCCAAACAGAGAGTTGTGTTGAACGTTTTTGGTCCCGACCATGAACTGAAAGTCGAATCACCACAAGCAGACCTAACCCAATATTCATAGGCAGTCCCGGTAGTTAATCCATTTGCTAGGTAGGAAGGCGTACTTGTAGTTACTCCTGAAGTTGTCGGTACTCCTGCATTTGCCGGCTGAACCATCACTTCCCATGAGGTTGTATTGTTATTATTCGCCCAACTTAAATTAGCAGAATTAAGGCTAATTGAATCTGCAGTTAATGCAGAGGGAGGGACACAATTTACATTTTGAATTTGAAACGCATAACCGACGGTTTGTGGGGTTGCATAGGTAGAAATGGCAAAAACATAAGTTTGTCCAGCAACTACTGGAAGAAGGGGTATTTCTCGAACAGCACTAGTTGGGTTTCCAACACCAGCTAAACAAGTAACTCCGACATTTGCACAGCCATTGTAAACAAAAATTCCTGACCAGGCTGCTGTAGGCGCCATTCTAATATTGATAAAACCATTTACAGTGGGTACATAGGAATAAAAAACATCATTTCCAGTCATATAATTTCCTCCAGTCACTCCACAAGAAGTAGGCTGAGTGACGTCTGTAGTGTCTCCATAATTTGCAGTATTATCAACTGTTTGATATGGCAAAGTTGAAATTTGTATGGGGTTGTCACAGGTAAAACCAACTTGTGAGTAAAGAGAATTCATTATCATTCCTTGGGCGAGAAACAATAAAATAAGTAATAATTTTTTCATAAGAATATCTTTAACAAATCAAATGTACATTGATTTTAAATTACTTACAAAAAAATAGCTGTTTTTATGTAAGATTATTTGCAATAATGAATCCGCTTGTCCATGCATTTTGAAAATTAAAACCTCCAGTTATGGCATCAATATTCATAATTTCTCCAGCAAAATATAGGTTTTCATGTAATTTACTTTCCATAGTTGTAAAATTAATTTCTTTCAAATCAATTCCGCCGGCGGTTACAAATTCTTCTTTGAACGTACTTTTCCCATTGACTTGAAAAGTACTATTGGTTAATTGATTGGATAAATTTTGAAGTTGGGTTTTTGACAAATCGGCCCATTTTGTTTCCGATTCAATTCCAGAGGCGAGTACCAAACTTTCCCATAAACGGTTGGTTATTTCAAAGGGTGATTTTTTTGAAACCGCTTTTTTTGCTTGTTCTAATTTTAATTCTTTTAGATTCAATACTACCTCTTCAAAATCTAAATCATTTAACCAATTTACGAAAAGGGTAAATTGATGGTTTTTGTCATTTAAAATTCGGGCCCCCCAAGCCGATAATTTTAGAATTGCAGGCCCTGACATTCCCCAGTGCGTTATTAACATAGGTCCTGATGATTCGAGTTTGGTGTCTTTTATTTTTAGATTAACTAAAGTTGCAACGCCTGGTAACTCTTTAATTCGGGAATCTTTTATGTTGAATGTAAATAAAGAGGGTACAGGAGAAACAACAGCATGACCAAATGATTGAAGCATGTCCCAAATTTTAGGGTTACTGCCTGTTGCTAAAATTAATTTTTCAGCGATGAATTGTTCGTTTTGGGTTTCTATTTTCCAATGTTCAGCGGCTTTGTATATGGATTGAACGCTTTGACCTAATCTAATTGAAATGCCTAATTTGTGAGCATTTTCGGTAAAGCAGTCCAAAATAGTTTGAGAAGAATTTGAAATAGGAAACATTCTCCCATCCGCTTCGATTTTGAGTGCTACTCCATGATTATTAAACCATTCAATGGTGTCTCCAGCACCAAATTTATGAAAGGGCCCGCGTAATTCTTTTTCCCCACGTGGATAGTTTTTTACCAACTCATTTGGTTCGAAACAAGCATGCGTTACATTGCATCTTCCTCCGCCAGATATTCGAACTTTTGAAAGCACTTCTTTGCCCCGTTCTAGAATTCCAATTTTTAATTTCGGATTTTTCTCGGCACAATTAATTGCAGTAAAAAACCCTGCAGCTCCTCCGCCAACCACTAATATATCAAAATGTGTAGTCATATTCTATTTGGAAAATCGGAAATTATTCCATTTATTTTTAGTTCCTTCATTTTTTCTATTGCTTCTTTTTCATTCACCGTCCATGCAATAATTTTGATTCCAGCATTTTGAATTTCAATTACTTCAGTTTCATTTATTAGTAAATAATGTGAAATTATTGCGACGGCTTTTAGGAATTTAGCAAAAATAAAAGCCATTTCTAAATCGGTTTCCGTAAGGACTCCAATAGGAATTTCAGGATTTAAAACCCGCACGTTTTGAAGTGCATGCCAATTAAAACTTGAAACTAAAAAACGGGAATAATTCCAGTTTTTATAAATAATAAATTCATTGATTAAAGCCACAACTTTATCGGCAGTTTCATATTCTTTTAGCTCGATGTTGATGAAGCATTTTTTGTCGATTATGTTGAGCACCTCTCTTAAAGTTGGAATTTCAAGCGTTGAATTTATTCTAAATGCTTTTAATTCTTTTAAAGAAAATTGACTCACTAATCCATTTCCATTGGTGGTTCTATCGATGGCTTCATCATGGATAACAACCAATTCGCCATCAGCCGTTAAACGTACATCAAGTTCTATTCCGTCAACACCAATTTCCATTGCTTTTTGAAAGGAAGGCAACGTGTTTTCTGATACAAAACCTTTAGCTCCGCGATGACCAATTTTTATCATAGAAAAAGATTTTTACAAAGGTAGCCAAAATAAAAAGCACCAACTATAATTCTAGTTAGTGCTTTTATTATTTTGAATTAAAAATTAATCAGCCAATAGAATTTTGTATTCCCAAGGAGCAAAAATTAAGGGTTTATTTTTTTCAAAAGTTTGTTTTTCGCCCGATATATAATCAGAGAAATTACCTTCAATTTCTGTAGAGAAGGATTGTTTTTTTGAAGATAAATTACCAATAAAAATAATCTTTTTTGCTGATTTTTCTCTTACAAAAGCTAATATGTTTTGGTCTAAGGAAGTTTTTATTCTAGTATAAGAAGCGGCATTTTTTCCGCCATTTAGAGCTGGATTTTCGTTTTTTAGTTTTCCTAATTTTTCATAGATAGAAAACATTTTTCCTTTTTTTGTTTCCAGGGTATCTTTTACAAAGAATTTTAGACGTTTGTTAAAATCATATTCTTGTCCATTATATATTAATGGCATTCCCTGAATTATAAATGTCATTGCAGCAAAAGTTTCTACAGCTGCACCTAATCGTTCATACTCAGTTCCATTCCATGAATTTTCATCGTGATTGGAGGTAAAATGCATTACAAAATCATCTTTTTGCCAAGCGGTATCTTTTTTTGTAATGTAGGCATCCCAATCCAAAACATTTTTTTTGCCTTGTGCGATTTCATTCATAATATGGTGCGCCTCCCAACCATATGCCATGTCAAATGCTTTTAATGATAATTCAGGTTTTTCGGCTTCTGCCAATAAGAAAACGGGCTTTACTTTTTTCAATTCGGTACTGGCTTTCTCCCAAAAATCAGTAGGAACTTCTCCTGCAACATCACAACGAAATCCGTCCACATTGACTTCAGTCAACCAGTACTTCATTTCAGCGACCATTTCATTTCTTAAATTGGAATTGGAAAAGTCTAATTTTACTACATCAGTCCAATCAAATGGAGAAATCATTTTTCGATCTTTGTCTTTAACATAGTATTCTGGATGTTTTGTCACCCAAGCATGGTCCCATGCAGTATGATTTGCTACCCAATCCATAATCACATAAATACCATTTTGGTGGGCTGTTTTGACTAATTTTTTAAAGTCGGCTAAATTGCCAAATTCTGGATTAATTCCTCTGTAATCCTTAACAGAATAGTAACTACCCAATTCTTCTTTCCTGTTTTTTACTCCTATCGGATGAATTGGCATAAGCCAAAGGATTTTTACTCCCATTTGCTTTAATTTAGGGAGGTCCTTTGTAAACGAATTAAATGTACCAGATGGGGAATATTGCCG
>JBIHZQ010000044.1:0-16290 GCA_044231345.1 Flavobacterium sp. | reverse complement strand
TAAATTGATTGAAGAAACAAACTATTTACTTGAATTAAAACAAAGTCAACAAGTTGTAAAAGCATGTGAGAAAATCCAGAACATTATTTTTCCTAACTATTATCCAGAGTACTCGAGTGACAAAATAATTACGATGGATTGGATGAACGGAATCCACCTTTCAGAATTTTGTGCCAAAAACAAAGAAGTTCAAATAGGAAATTTGGTTGGACAAGCACTTTGGGATTTTTATATGTATCAAATCCATGTGCTAAGAAAAGTACATGCCGATCCACATCCTGGTAATTTTTTAGTTGATGAAAATAATCAATTAATCGCATTAGACTTTGGCTGTATGAAAGAAATACCAAATGACTTTTATACTCCTTATTTTGAATTAATTGATAAACAAGTAATCAACAATGTTCAGGTGTTTTCTGAAAAACTTTTTCAGCTAGAGATACTACGACATGATGACACCCCGGAGGAAGTTGACTATTTTACTTCCATGTTTCATGATTTATTATCATTGTTTACTCAGCCTTTTCAATCAGAGACTTTTGATTTTTCGGATGCAGAATTCTTTGAAAATATTGCCCAGTTAGGAGAACGTTTTGCAACGGATACTAATTTGAGAAAAATGAATGGAAATAGAGGTTCCAAGCATTTTATTTATATGAACAGAACCTTTTTTGGACTTTATAATTTGATGTTCGATTTAAAAGCAAAAATTAAGGTAAATCAATATATGGACTATAAATAATATGATTTTGAAAAAAGAATTGAATGATCTAGAAACTGACCGAATCATAGAGATGGCTTGGGAAGACCGAACTACTTTTGAAGCAATCACATTACAATTCGGACTAAAAGAACAAGAAGTAATCGACTTGATGCGTAAAGAAATGAAACCATCCAGTTTTAAAATGTGGCGCGAACGAGTACAAGGTAGAAAAACAAAACATGAAAAGCTAAGGGATTTTCGAGAAGGCCGATTTAAATGTACTATGCAAAGACAAATCAATAATAATAAAATTTCCAAACGATAAGAATTCTAAATACTACTAAATGAAAAATATTGTCATCATTGGCGGAAGTAAAGGGATAGGAAAAGCTATATTGGAACAACAATTAACTTCCAATTTAATTTATTCTATTAGCCGAACCAGTCCAGAAATTTCACATCCAAATTTGAAACATTTTGAATTAGATGTCCTAAAAGACAACTTACCAGAAATCGAAAATATAGACGTATTAATCTACTGTCCAGGCACGATTAATTTGAAACCAATACTCAGCTTAAGCATAGAGGATTTCAAAAATGATTTTGAAGTAAATGTTTTGGGTGCAGTAAAAGCAATACAAAAATATCTTCCCAATCTAAAAAAAGGAAATAATCCATCCATCGTACTTTTTAGTACTGTTGCTGCAAAATTAGGCATGCCATTTCACGCTAGCATTGCCACTGCAAAATCGGGCGTAGAAGGACTCGTAAAATCAATTGGTGCAGAACTTGCTTCCGTTGTTCGAATTAATGCAATTGCACCAACCATTACTGATACAACATTAGCAGCCAACATATTGAGAAATGACCGAATGAAAGAAAATATGGTGGAGCGTCATCCAATGAAAAATTATCTTCAACCCCAGGAAGTAGCCAACATGGTTTCCTTTTTGATTTCTGAAAATGCAAAATCAATATCAGGCCAAGTATTCGAAATGGATTATGGACTAGTAACATTTAAAATATAATTAATGAAAGCATACGAAAAAGTGGAACTTTACGATTTAGATAAAATTGAAACCCTTTCTTCAAGTTATAAATCAATAATAGAGCAATTAGGGGAAGATGTTGAGAGAGAAGGAATAGTAAAAACACCCGAAAGAGCGGCAAAAGCAATGCAATATTTAACTCATGGGTACGACTTGGATCCGTTAGAAATACTAAAATCAGCTCTATTTACAGAAGACCACCAGCAAATGATTGTGGTAAAAGACATCGAAGTATATTCAATGTGTGAACATCATATGCTACCTTTTTTTGGAAAAGCTCATGTGGCTTACATTCCAAATGGAAAAATAGTTGGGCTGAGTAAAATTCCTCGTGTTGTGGATGCTTTTGCAAGAAGAATGCAAGTTCAAGAACGACTAACCGATGAGATAAAAAATTGTATTCAAGAAGCTTTAAATCCGCTTGGGGTTGCTGTAGTGATTGAGGCTCAGCACATGTGCATGCAAATGAGAGGCATTCAAAAACAAAATTCTGTAACGACTACTTCTTCTTTTACTGGTGCTTTTGAAAAGGATAAAACTAGAAAAGAATTTATTAGTTTAGTAGCTAATAAGTTGAGTTAAAAAAGTAACGTTTTATCTGTTCCCAAAATAAATACTAAATCCAGTTTTGTACTTTATCCGAATCCTGTTAAAAAAGAACTAAAATTGAATCAAACGGAGGTGAAAAAATTATCAGTAAAGTAAAGATCTTAGAATTATCATGGAAATTATAACAAGAAAGTAGTTTAGAAAATGAACAAATCGAAGTTCTAAATTAGATTAAAGAAATTTATTTTATCCAAATTAAAGATGGAAAAGGGACTAAATCAGTATTAAAATTTATCAAAGAATTATAAACGCATCTAATCAAATTAAAAAAATCCTGGCCTTTTCAGGATTTTTTTTGTGCTACTCCGTTTTTCAATCCTTTTTTTGTATCTTTAAGTAGAAGCAGCATCTCCATCTAAAATTCTATTAGTAACGCAATACTACGGTAGTATGAAAACGTATTTACTCCTTATTCCTGCCTTATTTATATCAACAATTGTTGAATCACAAAATAAAAAGAATACCCTAACAGGAACTCTTTTTTTTGAAGCTTCCGTTCCTTCATTTGAAGAAGTTAAAGCTACCAATAAAGCCGTAAAAAGTAGTCTAAACTGTAAAACAGGGGAATTGTTATGTGAAATAGAAATTAAAAAATTTAAATTCCGACTTCCGCTTATGCAAGAGCATTTTAACATCAATTATTTAGAAAGTAATCGGTATCCGAAAGCTAGATTTAGAGGGAAGATAATAGGATTTGATTGGTTTGCAATTGGTGTAATTTCAAAAGAATTTATTGTAACTGGAAAATTAGAAATTCATGGCGTCACTAGAACCGTATCTACTGTAATTAAAATAAATAAAGTAAATACTGACATTGAAATAAAATCAAATTTCCGAATCAAAACCTCGGATTATAGAATTGCAATACCAAAAATCATTCAATCAAAAATCTCGGAGATCGTTAAAATAGAGTTGGATTTACTATTAAAATAATTTACTTTTTACCTATCAACTTGGTGTGAACACTTTCTTGATCTTGAATCATAACAGTGTAATAACCCGAACTAAATTCACTACAATCAATACTAATCTCCTTTGAATCTATTGTTTGATCACTATAAACTAACGCTCCATAAACTGAATAAATCTTTACAGAATTAATGGTATTCGTAGACTTAATATTGATTAAGGTAGCTGTTGGATTTGGATAAATAATTAAATTTGAAGGATTCTCAATTTCAGTTTCTCCTAAAGATATCGTACTCGAAGCAATCCAACTTGAAGCGATATTATTGTCCAAACTCGTACTTATTAACTTTAAATAACTGCCATTTCCATCAGCATTAGGCCAAGGAGAGGAATCAAAATATTCTACAAAATCTATAGTGTTTCCAAAGGCATCAGCCAATTCAATTTTCTGAGAACCATTCGATAAATTTCGTGTAAATTGACCAAAAGCAGTCATCCCATATTTAGATAAAAAAGTTGCCGAATTACTAGCTAAATAAATACTTTGATTTGCCAAAATAGTAGCATTAGTAGGAAATGAAAAAGTAAACCCTGTACCTTTAAAATAATATCCTGATAGATTTACTGTAGAAGTACCCGAATTTTTTATTTCAATAAATTCTTGATCATTGCTGACTGGAAAGCCGGAAGAAATTCCTGGATTATAATTAATTTTTGTAATAACTAACGATGGAGTTGCCACTGAATTACATGCAGTATAAGGCCCAATATTACTGGTAATCCATAAAATTCTTTCCGATAAAAATGTCTTTAAATTGGTGATTTCTAATGTTAGATTAGGAATAGTTTCCCACTTTTGATGTTCTCTAATTTTTGCTTCACTTATTAACGTGATTGTAGCATCAATGAATGAAGATAAACTAATGTAATTTAGTGGTTTACCCGGCTGAATTAGAGCATTCCATCGTTTAGAAAGATAACATTTAAAAGTACTGCTATTGTACAGATCTCTCCAAAACTTAGCTCCTTCATTTCCCCCATCTGAAAACTGCCATACGTCAACCTTACTCCTATCGTAGCCCCATAAGAACAAATCATTGCCGTAGGTCAAATTAAAATCCCAAATGGGTCCCGCACGTAATTTTGCATTTCTATCCTTGTGAAAAAAAGTACTAAATTGATACCCATCTGCATTAGAAGCCAATTCATTACTAATCATAAAATCGATAAATGATGGAATATCAATAACTGAAGGATAGCCAGTGGTTATGTTAGTATTATTAGTATTTGAAGTAATTGCAAGCGAATTAAATCGCTCATAAATATAGGTGTTTTGCTGAGGGGTTACCTCCTCTGGCTTAGGTAAATCGTGGATGAAATTTGTTTGGTATGCATATGAGGGCATTACCCATGCTACGGGATCGCCTCCCGTTTCTTTGTCTGCCTTGGTAATGTAACCCCCTGAAAGTGCTGGAAGTGTATTATCAGTGGGGGCAATTTCAATGATATCTACTCTATTGGAATCTTGTTTAATTTTTTCTTGTAAGAGATATAGCCCAACATATTCTCCATTGACCATGACTTCACAATAAGCAGTCCGTGTGGCATAATTACCCATCTGTCTCGCTAAGTTATAGGACAAATAATCACGAATTAATGAAGGATCAAACGCTAATGGGTTTAAAATCCAATCGTTTTCAGATGGCATTCCTAACAAACTTACATTATTGTTACTTATGTTATTTGGCAATAGTGTAGAAAAACCATATCCCTTTTTTGGTAAAAATTGCGAAGAGGAACCCCTAATTTCAATATTTATTCTGCCATTATAATTTAAAAATGATGCGTTATTTAGGTCGGTCAGATAATTTCTAGTGCCATCTGGTCGCTTGATAATTTTCATATTCCCCAAAACCCTTGGATCATCCAAAATAGGAAGAGGTTGTCCTGTAGTTAGACTCAAATCTGTAGTTATTATGACAATAGGAAGATTGCTGTCTGTGAAAACTTGGGCGGTGGAACACAGTGAAAACAAACCTATAAAAAAGAATATTACTCTAGAAAATCTCATTATTATGTAGTACTAATTGTACCAAAAGTAATTTTTTTTTTGGAATTAATAGTCAATTATTAATTATAACTACCTAAAATTAATAGTTTTAAAATAAAAGATTTGCTTTTTATTTGATTCATTAAACAATAATCTTGAATTTATTGGGTTAAAAGAACAATCATTAAATTCAAATACAATGAAAAAACTATCAATTCTAGTCTTGTTCCTTTGGTCAATACAAACTATTTCGCAAACAAAAAATTTCATAGACCTTCCGTACATTGAAACATCTGCCAAAGTAGATACTTTAGTAATTCCCGACAGAATCTATTTGACGTTATTAATTTCTGAAAAAGACACAAAAGGAAAGATTTCAGTTGAAGAATTAGAAGTCAAGATGATACAAAAATTAAAATCTCTCGGAATAGTGACTGAAAATGATTTAATTCTGAATGATTTGTCAAGTAATTATAAAAAATACCTCTTAAAACAACAAGACATTCTAAAAAGTAAAAATTATACCTTAATTGTACATTCTGCAAAAGAAGCAAGTAAGGTAATTGTTGGGTTGGAAGCACTGGAAATTTCTAACATCTCTTTAGAAAAAACCGAATATTCGAAAGCAAATGACATGCTCTTAATACTAAAAATCAAAGCAATTCTGAGGGCAAAAAATCAAGTAATTGCCCTGACCAAATCAATAAATCAGAAAGTAGGTGCCGCACTTTATATTACTGATTTTGATGCCATTTTGAATGAGTTTGACTCCAATACATCTGGAATTCGAATTCGTGGAATGGCAAGTTTTAAAGAAGAAAAAATCTATGAACCCGTCAACATTGAATTCGAAAAAATTAAAATAGAAACTACCGTAAGAGCAACATTCAAATTAGAATAATTACCTGAATTAATTAATCAGTACTAAAAAAAATACCCCAAAAAGAACTTTTACTTTTTTGGGGTATTTAATATTTGAAACAATGGACTTATTTACTTAGGTACATTTTTCTTCTCGAATACAATTCATAAAACTGATCGTCTTTCAAATCGTCAATAAATAGAATGCTTTCACCAGTTGATTTCATTTCGGGTCCTAGTGCTTTGTTTACATTAGAAAATTTACTAAAAGAAAAAACAGGTTGTTTAATTGCATACCCTTTTAACTGAGGATTAAATTTGAAGTCGGTAACTTTATTATGACCCAGCATTACTTTTGTAGCATAATTTACATACGGTTCACCGTAAGCTTTTGCGATAAATGGAACCGTTCTAGAAGCGCGAGGATTGGCTTCAATAATATAAACGGTATCGTCTTTTATGGCAAATTGAATGTTTATCAACCCAACTGTTCGAAGGGCTAATGCAATTTTCTTCGTATGATCTTTTATTTGTTGCATCACAAACTCACCCAAATTAAACGGAGGCAAAGTAGCATTACTATCTCCTGAGTGAACTCCACAGGGTTCAATGTGTTCCATTATTCCAATAATATAAACATTTTCTCCATCACAAATGGCGTCAGCCTCTGCCTCGATTGCACCATCTAAATAGTGATCTAATAATAGTTTATTTCCAGGAATTGATTTTAATAAATCAATCACATGTTCTTCTAATTCTTGCTTATTAATGACGATTTTCATTCCTTGTCCACCCAAAACATAAGAAGGTCTTACTAGTAGTGGAAAATCTAATACATCTGCTAAAGCACTTGCTTCGTCTGCGGTTTCTGCAATTCCGAATTGTGGAAAAGGAATTTTTAACTCCGTTAACAAATCTGAAAATCGGCCTCTGTCTTCTGCTAAATCTAGGGCATCGAAACTCGTTCCAATAATTTTTATTCCATGTTTAGCCAATTTCTCAGCTAATTTTAATGCAGTTTGTCCTCCTAGTTGCACGATAACTCCTTCTGGTTTTTCATGACGAATAATATCATAAATATGTTCCCAAAAAACAGGTTCAAAATAGAGTTTATCTGCCGTATCAAAATCAGTAGAAACAGTCTCTGGATTACAATTAATCATTATGGTTTCATAACCACACTCTGCTGCTGCTAACACGCCATGAACACAGGAATAATCAAATTCTATCCCCTGCCCGATTCGGTTAGGACCTGAACCTAAAACTACTACTTTCTTTTTATCAGAAACCTTACTTTCATTATCAACGTAGCGCTCTCCGGTTACTTTTTCAATTTCGGCCTCAAAAGTTGAATAATAATAAGGGGTTTTGGCTTTAAATTCTGCGGCACAAGTATCTACTAATTTGTATACTCTATTGATGTTTTTTTCTTCCCTTAATTTATATACTTGACTTTCCAGGCAACGCATCATGTGAGCAATTTGTCTATCAGCAAAACCTTTTTGTTTGGCTTCTAATAACAATTCTCTTGGTAATGTTTCTATTTTATAATTCGAGATTTCTTTTTCTAACGAAAATAATTCCTCGTATTGTTTTAAGAACCACATATCAATTTTGGTGATTTCGTGAATGCGACTCAATGGAATTCCCATTGCGATGGCATCATAAATCACAAATACTCTGTCCCAACTTGCAAAAGTCAGTTTTTCGATAATTTGTTCGTAATTTTTATATCCTTTCCCGTCGGCACCAAGCCCGTTTCTTTTTATTTCTAACGATTGTGTTGCTTTATGTAATGCCTCTTGAAATGAACGTCCAATTCCCATTACTTCCCCAACAGATTTCATTTGAAGTCCCAGAGTTCTGTCGGCTCCTTCAAATTTATCGAAATTCCAACGAGGGATTTTTACGATAACATAATCCAAGGTTGGTTCGAATAAAGCAGAAGTTGATTTTGTAATTTGATTTTGTAATTCATTTAAATTATAGCCTAGTGCTAGTTTGGAGGCTATTTTTGCTATAGGATATCCAGTAGCTTTTGATGCTAACGCAGAGGAACGAGAAACACGAGGATTAATTTCGATGGCAACAATGTCTTCTTTTTCGTCTGGTGATACGGCAAATTGCACATTACACCCACCTGCAAAATTCCCAATACTACGCATCATCAAAATGGCCATATCTCTCATTCGTTGAAAAGTTCTATCGGACAGAGTCATAGCTGGAGCAACTGTAATTGAGTCTCCAGTATGAATCCCCATAGGATCCATGTTTTCAATTGAACAAATAATTACGACGTTGTCATTTTGATCTCTTAGTAATTCTAATTCATATTCTTTCCATCCTAATAATGCTTTATCAATAAGGACCTCATGAATTGGAGAGGCTTCTAATCCTCTAGTTAACAAATCATCAAAATCTTCTTTTTTGTGGACAAATGCAGCACCAGTTCCACCTAAAGTAAAGGAAGGACGAATCACTAATGGAAATCCAAACTCCTGTGCTATTTCTTTTCCTTTTAGGAAAGAGGTAGCAATTTTTGCGGGAGCTGTTGGGATATTTATTCTTTTCAGAAGTTGTTTAAATTGCTCTCTATCTTCAGTGATATTGATGGCATTAATGTCAACCCCAATTAATCGTACACCAAAGTCTTCCCAAATTCCTTTTTCATCGGCTTCAAGACATAAATTCAACGCAGTTTGACCCCCCATAGTTGGCAATACTGCGTCAATTTGAGGATGTTCCTTAAGAATTTCGATTATTGATTTAGTGGTCAATGGTTTCAAATAAATATGATCTGCCATTGATGGATCAGTCATGATTGTTGCGGGATTGGAATTGATTAGAATTACTTCTATTCCTTCTTCCCTAATGGAACGTGCTGACTGGGAACCCGCATAATCGAATTCACATGCTTGTCCAATTACTATTGGACCTGAACCTATAATTAATACTGATTTTATTGAATTGTCCTTTGGCATTTTTATATCAATTAATACTTAGTAATTAGTGCTGTGTGTTCTGATTAGTCTAGCCCCGATAGTAGTGAAAATCCTTTTTATTTTTTTTATAAAAATAAAAAGATTGTAACGAATAGCGGGAAATAGCTCCAAAAACTTATTAAAAATTATAAACAAGTTTAAAAAAAAGGCGTTACTAAGAAAATAGTAACGCCTTGTTATGATTAATAAAAAACATTATTTTTTATGTCTTGGTTCGCAAGATACGGTCAACTTATGTCTTCCTTTTGCTCTTCTACGAGCAAGCACTTTTCTTCCATTAGCCGAAGCCATTCTATCCATAAAACCGTGCTTGTTTCTTCTTTTTCTTTTCGATGGTTGAAACGTTCTTTTGCTCATTGCTTGTTATATTTAAAAACTTGAATTAAAATATCTGTTTTTGGTTTTATAAATAGTATTCCTTAAAAACCGAGTGCAAATATACAAAGACTTTTTTTTCTGGCAAGTGGTTTTGAAAAAATATTTTAAAATCCTTTTACTATCTTTGCAATCAATAAAACAAAAAGATATGTTTCACAGAAATATTAAACTTATAATCGCGGCATTAATTGTGGCCACTGGAATTTGGCAATTTACTGAGGGTGAAATTGGAAATGGCATTTTTCTGATTTTTATCGCTATTCTGCCAACTTTTCTATACTTTAAAAATGAATTTATTTTATTAGCCTTTCTCAAACTAAGAAAACAAGATTTTGTTGGTGCACAGAAATGGCTGTCAAGAATTAAAAACCCAGAAGCAGCTTTAGTTAGAAAACAGCAGGGTTATTTTAATTATTTGCACGGTATTATGCTCTCACAAACAAATTTAATACAAGCAGAGAAATATTTCAAAAAAGCGATTGAATTGGGATTGTCAATGGACATGGATTTGGCCGTTGCTAAATTAAACTTGGCAGGTGTTGCAATGACCAGAAGAAGAAAATTAGAAGCGACCAACTTGCTTAATGAGGCAAAACGATTGGACAAGCAAAATATGCTAAAAGATCAAATCGTAATGATGAAAGATCAATTAAAAAAAATGTAAAAAAAACATCCGAATTAACGGATGTTTTTTTTTAGTAGCCCTCGAGTGGAATTTGTATTTGATATTTTTTATTAGCGCTAACTTCCAACTTTTTATCCCGCAACCAAGGATTGTGTAGTTTAAGTATTTTATAGTTAATTCCTTGATTTTTAGCAAAATCCGCTAAATCAACAATAGTGGTATCTACCGTAATTGTTTTTGTCGGAAGCGGTTTATAAACTTCATTACTTTCTATTATAAAATCAAATTTATCAGGATGTTTCATAATTTCTTTTAAGGCTAAAATTCTAAAAACATATCGAGAAGTTTCGTCATTTAACAACAAATCGTAATAATTAGTCACTTTCTGAATTTCGATTTGCTTGTTTACGCCAGTCATTCCTCCGTTATAGGAAGCCGCGGCCAATGTCCAAGTGCCAAATTTCTGTTTAGCCGCTAATAAATAACTACACGCTGCCTCGGTTGCTTTTTCTAAGTGATAGCGTTCATCAACCATTTCGTTTACTTCCATCCCTTTTTCTTTAGCCGTTTCGGGCATAAATTGCCAAACTCCTCTTGCTCCTGAGGGAGAAACCGCATTTAACAAAGCACTTTCTATCACCGCTAAATATTTAAAATCATCAGGGACTCCGTTTTTAAGTAAAATCGGCTCAATTACTTCAAATGCACGTTTAGCTCTTTTTATTATTAATCGTGTAGAAGCATGAAGATTCGCATTTACCAATAATTCCCGTTCAAATCGTTCGCGAACATCCGTAATTTTTAGAGGGACATTTTCACCTGCAAAGTCAATGGATACTGGAAAATAATTAGCCGTTCCTTCTCTTGTAATTTTGTTTTTATTAGTAGTGGAAATAGCGAAAATCGATAGGCCACTTATGGCTATACAGGTTATTAGTAACACTGATTTTTTTATAGTACTCATTTATTATAGCTTAAATTATTTATTAGATGATTGGGTTGTATTGCAAAATGAATCTAAAATTATTTCAGGTAAATGAGCATTCAACCATTTATATTTATTGAGAATCATAATATGAGTCCCACCTTTTACAACGATACAATTTTTTATGTATTTAATTGGAAAAATAGCGTCTTGATCGCCATGAATATGAACTACGTTTTTATCAACAACAGTTCTGTCCCAATGTGTAATTTGCTTTATAGCCCAGTCTAAATAACTACTATCGCGCAAAGAAAGAAATTTTTCGTACAATTTTAGTCGTTGATTAACTTTAACTCCAAATGAAAATTTAGCTAAATTTTCAATATTGGCTACTAAACTGGAGGGGAATAATTTATAAGCTTTCGTGTTTTTTGCAAGAATCATTCTTCTAGGAAATTCCTTATTACTTTTTACACTAGAAATTATGATTATTTTTTTAGCATTGACAAATTTCGCCATTTCCTGAACTAAAATCCCTCCAAACGAAACTCCAATTAGAACTGGGTTTTCCGCCTTAATTTTATTGCAAATTCGTTTTGCGTATTCGCTCAACGTTTCGTTTTCTAATGGAATATCCCATTCTAATAAGTGCGTATCAAACCGATCTTTTGGCAAAACAATTCGTTCAAAAATAGCAGAACTCGCGGCTAATCCAGGCATAAAATAAACTGAAATCTTATTCATATTTATTGTTTTAACATAGTTTAATTCCATTTCTAGGATATTATCACGAAATTTGCATAAAATTAGTTTATTCCTTTATCATAACTGTTCAAAACTAATTAATATTTTCACAAATTATGACTACAAATTTACACCGATCCACAGAGAGAGGAACCGCAAGTTTCGGATGGCTTTCTGCAAACTATTCCTTCTCTTTTGCTAATTTCTTTGATGCCAATAAAATACAATTTGGAATGCTTCGGGTATTAAATGACGATACTATTGCCCCAGGAATGGGCTTTGGCACTCACCCGCATCAAAATATGGAAATTATTACAATTCCACTAGAAGGCGCCTTGATGCACCGAGACAGTATGGGAAATGAAGGGATAATAAAGTTTGGTGAAGTTCAAGTGATGAGTGCAGGAACAGGCATAGAACATTCAGAATTTAATGCCAGTACCACCGAGACATTAAAATTATTACAATTATGGGTATTTCCTGAAAAAAATGGGTTAATCCCAAGATATGATCAAAAATCATTTGATATTGACAGTCAAATCAATACCTTTGTAACCGTTGTTTCTCCGCAGAATAGCACTAACCGTAATTCGCTATGGGTTCATCAACAAACCTATTTTAACCTCGGAATTTTCGAAGAAAATCAAACGGTAAACTTTAAAATAACGATTTCAGGAAACGGTGTTTATCTATTTTTAATTGATGGCGAAATAGAACTTAATCAAAATCAACTCACATCAAGAGATGCTTTGGAAATTACAAATTGCACCGAATTTAATATAGCAATTATACAAAAATCAAAAATACTATTGGTAGAAGTGCCAATGAAATAATAAAATTATGGAGGAAAATGTGGTAATGGAGATTAAAGACAATACTTTTTCAAGACAATTCGAAACACTTTGTGAAGGAAAATTAGTCACCGTAGAATATTCTTTTCAAGAAAAAAAAATATTTTTGACACGAATTAATGTTCCTGATCAATTTGAAAATGAAGTATTTATTAATGACTTTCTAAAAAATATAATGGGAATTGCCTACGAAAGAAAACTTAAAGTGGTTCCAATTTTACCAAAAATCGCTGTTTTTTTTAGAAAAAATACAACATACAGAGACTTATTGCCTCCCGGAATTAAGATCTAAGTTGTTGTTCCATAAAAGTTAAACGCACGCTTCCATCATCATCAATTTTTGTCAGATTAATTTCGTGCAACGTATTCACTAATTCTGGATTCCAAGGAGTTTTTACTTTTACATAATTCTCTGTAAATCCATGAATGTAACCGCCTTTATTTTCACTTTCAAAAAGTACAGTTCGGTTAGTTCCCAGTTGACTTTCATAAAAAGCACGTCGTTTTTTCACTGATAATCCACGTAACATTTTACTTCTTTTTGCTCGAACATTTGCAGGAACAACGCCTTCCATATCGGCAGCTTCGGTATTATCCCGTTCAGAATACGTAAAAACATGTAGATACGAAATATCCATTTCATTCAAAAAATGATAGGTTTCAAGAAAATGTTCATCAGTTTCTCCAGGAAAACCAACAATAACATCCACTCCAATACAAGCGTGTGGCATCACTTCCCGAATTTTATTCACACGTTCTGTATAAATTTCACGCAAATAACGACGCTTCATTAATTTCAAAATATCATTGCTTCCAGATTGCAACGGAATATGAAAATGCGGCACAAAGGTCCTGCTTTTAGATACAAAATCAATGGTTTCATTTTTCAATAAATTAGGCTCAATCGAAGAAATTCGCAAGCGCTCAATCCCTTCCACCTTATCCAATTCCTGAACTAATTCTAAAAAAGTATGCTCGTGTTTTTTATTCCCAAATTCACCCTTTCCGTAATCACCAATATTCACCCCCGTCAAAACAATTTCCTTGATGTTTTGCTCCGAAATTTCCTTTGCATTTTTCAATACATTTTCTAACGCGTCACTTCTCGAAATCCCACGAGCCAAGGGGATTGTACAATACGTACATTTATAATCACAACCATCTTGCACCTTCAAAAATGCCCGAGTTCTATCACCAATCGAGTAACTTCCAACATAAAAATCCGCTTCCGAAATCTCACAAGAATGTACTTCACCCCTATCATTTTTGGACAAATCATTAATATAATCGGTGATTTTAAACTTTTCTGTAGCGCCCAAAACCAAATCCACCCCGTCCACATTTGCCAATTCTTCAGGCTTCAATTGCGCATAACAACCTACCGCCGCAACAAACGCTTTATCATTTAATTTCATCGCTTTTCGCACCACCTGCTTGAATTGTTTATCCGCATTTTCAGTAACAGAACATGTATTTATTACATAAATATCGGCAACTTCTTCAAAATCGACACGGTCAAAACCTTCCTCCGTGAAATTTCTCGCAATAGTAGAAGTCTCCGAAAAATTCAGCTTGCAACCCAAGGTGTAAAAAGCAACTTTTTTTCTATCCGTCATATTTGTTTTATTTGGGCGAATCCCTTCGGGTCGGGCTTTCGGCTCTATATTTTGTTCCGCTTTCGCTACACAAAATGATACGGACTCTATCCCTTTCGCGAACACCGTGCAAATTTACACACAAAAATCGTATAATGAAACACTATTCGTAAATCAAAAAAGCCACAACTGAATTTCAATTGTGGCTTCCCAAATTATATTAAAAAAACGATTTATTCTTTTCTCCACTTTTTAGATTCCTCAAAAACGTGTTCTAAAATAGCTTTGTCTTGCTCAGTAAATTCTACATGCCTTCTGTCCATTACAATTTTCGCCACTTCAAAAGCTTTTTTGGTAAGGTAGGTTACAAATCCTGATGCACCACCCCAAGAAAAACTCGGAACAAAATTGCGCGGAAAACCACTTCCGAAAATATTGGCACTCACACCAACTACTGTTCCTGTGTTAAACATCGTATTAATACCGCATTTACTATGATCGCCCATCATTAACCCACAAAATTGAAGCCCTGTTTTGGCAAAATTCTCCGTTTCATAACTCCACAACTTCACTTCTTCATAGTTGTTTTTCAAATTCGAATTATTAGAATCGGCACCAATATTACACCATTCCCCCAACACCGAATTCCCTAAAAATCCATCGTGCCCTTTATTTGAATAACCAAATAAAACAGAATTATTGACTTCACCGCCAATCCTACAATGCGGACCAACAGTAGTCGCTCCATATACTTTTGTAGCCAATTTTACTTGCGCTTCTTCGCACAATGCAAACGGACCACGAATTACAGAACCTTCCATAATTTCAGCATTTTTACCAATGTATATTGGTCCTGTTGAAGCATTTAAAGTTACAAATTCTAGCTTAGCACCTTCTTCTATAAAAATGTTATCTGGAGAAATCACATTGACACTTTTCGGTATTTTTTGAGAAGTTCTATCTTCTGTTAAAAGCTCAAAATCTTCCCGAAGCGCCACATCGTTTTTGGCGAAAATATCCCAAGTATGCTCTACTGTGATACAATCTCCGTTGAATTCAATTATTTCATACGTATCAAAATCGACTTCTTCTTGCGATTCTTGTGTATAAAAAGCTATTACTTCATCGCCTTTAAAAACCGCTTGATTGGGCCCTAAATTACTTACTAATTCAACTAGGATAGAATTTGGTAAATACGAAGCGTTAATCATTACGTTTTCCTCCAATTCTACCATTGGGTATTTATCCGATAAATAGTCTTCTGTTAAAGTAGTGGTTGTAGAACCCAAATATTTCTCCCATTTTTCACGAATTGTCAAAATTCCAATACGAATATCTGCAACAGGGCGTGTAAATGTGAAAGGCAATAATGCATTTCTGGAAGGCCCGTCAAAGAGGATGTAATTCATAAAACTGGTTATTTGTTGATTTGGTTAATTGTTTAATCGAAAATAGCTTCCGTTAAAATTACCTTTTTTTTAATACTATTGACACCAAAGTTACAAAGTTTAAAAGAAAAAGGGAAGAATTTGTCCATAAAAAAACCCCGCAATTTGCGAGGTTTTATATAATTTGAACAACGATAACTATTTTTTACCGTGGTTTGCATATTTAGTTTTAAATTTATCAATACGTCCTGCTGTATCGATAAGTTTAGATTTACCGGTGTAAAAAGGATGAGAAGTTCTAGAAATCTCCATTTTTACAACTGGATATTCAACACCATCGTGAATGATTGTTTCTCTAGTATCTGCCGTAGATTTAGTAATAAAAACATCTTCATTTGACATGTCTTTGAAAGCAACTAATCTGTAATTTTCTGGGTGAATTCCTTTTTTCATCTTGTAAATCTTTTTTTATTATGAATTATAATTTGTTTTGCTGCTTCTCTATGCTAGAAAAGGTATAAACTCACTATAACTTTTGTTTTTACTTTATTATTTTGAGTGTGCAAATTTACACCTTTTTTTCAATAATCAAATCTTTGAA
>JBIHZQ010000005.1:0-43682 GCA_044231345.1 Flavobacterium sp. | reverse complement strand
CTTCTGCTTAACGCTGAATTTAAAAGGTTCACTTTTTTATCCGTTTCAACGAAGTCTTTTTCAAAATTATTTGGATTCGCCACTTTGTAGGCTTGGTCTAAATAAGGAGATAATTTATAATTGCCTTTGTCATCAAAAAATGAAATAAAAGAGGCGTACTTGGCCTTTTGATCTATTCCTATAATTTTCCGAATACTGTCATTTCCTGGTTTAATATAAATTAATGGAATTTCAAACCATGCATTGGGATACTGAGTCATTGAAAGAAAAACCTGGTCTGAATTCATTCCGTTGTATGAATCATTATGGCTTACTTTTCGTAATAATTCAGAGGAAAATGTGTTGAGTGGCTTCATCCTTCCGCCATTATCTTGAATCACTAATCGTCCAAATTTTGCAGCATGTTCGCTAGAAACTTTAAACTTTTGAATTAAAGAATCAATTTGTTTAACAGAAATGGGTTGTTCTTTATGATTTTGTGCTAACGCAGAAAAACTAAAAAACAATAAAACTAAGGACAGTAATTTTGCTTTTTTCAACTTAACCGCTTCGAGTTTTCGTTTGATATCAGCAAAACGAGAATATTTGGTGAATAATATCGCCATCATTGCAAAATAAAGTAAAAAATATCCAACATAGGTGATCCAAGTTCCCCAGAAATCATGATTTACAGACAAAACTGTTCCTTTTTCATCGGGGTCAAAAGAGGATTGAAAAAAGCGATAGCCTTGATAATCTAATACATGATTCATATAAATTCGAGAACTAAAAACTGATTTTCCGTCCTGAACGGTCACACGACTTTCATAGGCAGAATAGCTTTTTTCTGTACCAGGATATTTTGTAGCAATAAAGTCGTTTAGCTTAATTTTAAATGGCAAAACATAGGCCTTACTTCCGTATGAAATGGTAAAATCCAATCCGCCAATTTTCATTATTTGGGGCTCTCCTGTTTTTCCTTTTGAACCAACAACGGTAACTTCTTCTTGCTTTCCTTGCGACGAAATTACAAATATTAGTGCGTCATCATGCGATTTAGCTTTATAATTTTCATCAGAAACAAATCCCTTAGTTCCTTTGATAGCCGGCTCTGGAAATACAAATTGCGTCCCTCCAACATTATATAATGAACGCATCATTAAAGGTTGTAAGGAATCTTTTACTACTTTTCCTTGCATTTTATCAGCCATTCTCATGAACTGACCTTCAAATGGGGTTTGAATGGTATATTGTGCACCGGTAGTGGTAATATTTGTGGCTCCTTTGGTGTATTTGTTTAACGCAAAAAGCATGTTGTGAATGTTTTGAACTTCCCCATCTTTCAGATAATGTTCGTGACGAGTGCCATCTCCTGATTCAACCATTTTGAGATACAGCGTTCCTTTTTCATCTTTTTTAATAGTTTCTTTAGCTCCCATAATGTATTCTTTCAAAGAAATATTGAATGGAATATCGCTAAACTTGTCTGTTATTGAATAAGAATTAGATGCAACTGGTGATAATAATAGTGGTTCTTCAAAAACCCTTCTCTTCATTTCTCCTTTATACTCTCCATCTACGAGTAAGGTTAAAAATGTTTTGTCGGAATAAAATTGATTTTCGGCGGCACCTTCACGAATAGGCATCATGCCTTCATAGCTTATGTAGCGGGTAATGAATGCGCCTACTATGATTAAAATAAAGGATAAATGAAGGGAAAGAGTAGCCCATTTCTCTTTTTTAAGTAGTTGATAGCGTTTAATATTACCAACAAAATTGACTACAAACAGTAATAATATTGCTTCAAACCACCAAGCATTGTAAATAAAAATCCTAGCTGTATCGGTATTGTATTTGCTTTCAACAAAAGTACCGATACCCATTGCTAGAGCAAAAGTAAAAAATAAAAGCGCCATCAATCGGGTAGAAAACAGGAAGAAAACTATTTTTTTAATCATTAGTTGAGAATTTCTTTAAAAAATATTGGCACAAAAGTAACTTAAAAATGTGAAATTTGTAATTTATTAGGTGGGCTTTTAAGTGTTTTTTAAGAGTCGTTTATTAGCATTGTTTTTTGTTTAAAAAATAAAAAAAATCAATAATTTAGCCAAATGATTAAAGTAACAATAATTGGTTCAGGAAATGTAGCCCAACATCTGATCAAAGCATTTCAAAAATCGCAAGTTTCATTAGCTGAAGTGCAACTCGTTCAGGTTTTTTCTCGACAGATTGATAAAGTGGTTCACTTAATTGATGAAAGTAAAATATGCACCCAATTGTCTGAATTATTAGATGTAGATCTATATATCATTGCTGTTTCAGACGACGTAATATCCGAAATTTCGAAGCAAATTCCACATAACAATCGATTAGTAGTTCACGTCTCTGGTAGCGTTCCTCTTGTTGCATTATCAAATAAGAACAGAAAAGGAGTATTTTATCCTTTACAAACTTTTACAGCTAATAAAGAGTTAGATTTTTCGAATGTTCCAATTTGCATAGAAACTGAAACCGAAATTGACAATCAATTATTAAAAAACGTTGCCCATTGTTTATCTGAACTAGTTTATGAAATTGATACCGTTCAAAGAAAAGCACTTCATGTCGCTGCTGTTTTTGTGAACAATTTTGTAAACCATCTTTATAAAATTGGCGGGGATATTTGTGATGAAAATGGAGTTCCATTCGATATTTTATATCCATTAATTCAAGAAACTGCAAATAAAATAGCGCTATTGTCTCCTGAAAAATCGCAAACTGGCCCTGCAAAAAGAAAAGACATGGCTACTATTGAATCCCATTTGTCTTTTTTAGAAAACCAAAACCAAAAAAAAATATACCAAATCCTAACTCAATCAATACTTGAAAATGGCGAAAAGTTATAAAGAATTAATGAATGATATTACTACATTTATTTTTGATGTAGATGGTGTCCTAACTGATAGTTCTGTTCATATCACACCCAGTGGTGAAATGTTACGAATAATGAATATTAGAGATGGGTTTGCCATGAAAGCGGCTATTGAAAGTGGTTATAATGTTTGCATCATTTCAGGAGGAAGTAATGATGGCGTTAGAGTTCGATTGAGAAATCTCGGAATTACAGACATCTATTTAGCTACACCTGACAAAGTGGAAACCTTCAAAGAATATACTGAATTGTATGCAATAAATCCTAGCCAAATTCTGTATATGGGTGATGATATTCCAGATTATCATGTGATGCAACTGGTAGGATTACCTGCCTGCCCTCAAGATTCTAGTCCAGAAATAAAAGCGATTTCAACTTATATTTCTCATAAAAATGGCGGCAAAGGAGCGGTTAGGGATGTCATTGAACAAGTAATGAAAGTACAAGGAAAATGGCACTTATATTATGATGGAAAACATGATTAAATAGACCTAACAACTAACTTAACTAATGAAAACATTTTTAAAACTTATTCAATATAAAAATTTGCTATTGTTAGCATTCATTCAGCTGCTTTTTCGGTATGGTTTTTTAGAAATTCAAAATGTTCCTTTAGCACTTTCTGATATAAACTTTATGTTGATTGTCTTCGCAACGCTCTGTTTAGCCGCTGGAGGTGCAATTATTAATGCAATTGTTGAGTTTGAAAACACTTCGATAGAAATTAAAGAAAAATCGTTAATTGATTCTCATTTTTCAATTGGCTTTGCCTATAATGCCTATATTGCTTTAACTATTGTTGGTGTTGGCATAGGATTCTATTTGTCTAATTATATTGGAAAACCTGGATTTTCTTCCCTATTCATTATTATTGCCGTACTTTTATATTTATATGCTTCCACTTTAAAAAATAAATTAATCATTAATAATTTGACAATCGCTGTACTTTATTCGATTAGTATCCTTTTTGTTGGATTTTTTGATTTACTACTTACTTACGATGAAACTAATAAGGCGATTTTAACCGTATTATTTAAAATCTTACTGGACTATTCTTTTCTAACATTTTTTATTGTATTCATCAGAGAAATCATTAAAAATTTAGAAGAAGAAGCTATTGATCAAATAAAATTCAAGAATACACTTCCCCGCTCTTTTGGGATAAAAAAGACAAAAATGATATTGGTTTCACTGAGTTCAATTCCTTTATTTTCAGTTGGATATTATTGTTATTTTTATTTTTGGTCAAGTGCATTATTTTATAGTTGTGGTTATGCCCTCGCTTTTATCATCTCACCATTAATCTACTTTATGGTAACATTAGTAAGTGCAAAACAAGAAACCGAATTTCGTTATTTATATAACTTGCTTAACCTAATCCTTGTGTTAAGCCTACTTTCTATTTTGGTTGTAAGTCTAGAAATTTATTATCATGTCTAATCAAAACCTTCAAAAATCAAAATTAATTCTTGCTTCAGGTTCACCTAGAAGACAACAATTTTTTAGAGATTTAAATATTGAATTTGAAATTCGTCTAAAGGAAACAATTGAAATCTATCCTGAATCTCTAAAAGGGATTGAAATAACAAATTATTTGGCTGAATTAAAAGCGGCTGCATTTGAAGGAGATCTAAACCAAAACGAAGTTGTAATTACTAGCGACACCATCGTTTGGCATGAAAATTCTGCTTTAGGAAAACCTACTGATTATGACGATGCATTTCGAATATTGAAATCATTATCTAATAAAACACATCAAGTAATTACCTCAGTTTGTTTTAAAACACTGCAAAAGACGGAAACTATATCTGAAATTACAGAGGTTACTTTTGAAGCACTCAGTGATGCTGATATTAAGTATTATATTGAAAATTATCAACCCTTTGATAAAGCGGGTTCATACGGGATTCAAGAATGGATTGGGATAATTGGGGTGGCAAAAATAGAGGGCTCATATACAAATGTTATGGGAATGCCCGTTAATAAAGTAGTTGCTTATTTATCTAAAAATTTTATACTATAAAAAATGATTGACTTTAGCCCATACGTAACAGAAATTAGTAGTAGTGGAATACTCTTTTTTGTATATTTATTATTACGAGTAATGGTAACAAAATTAGTAAGAAAATTTGCCAAGTCAAGTGAAATTATTGAACACCGAACGAATTTGGTTTTAAAATACATTCACTTACTATTGACTATTTTATTTGGTATCGGCTTAATAATTATTTGGGGAGTAAACACAAAAGATATCGTGATTGCAATTTCATCCATTACAACCGTTGTAGGAGTGGCGATGGTAGCCAATTGGTCGATTTTGAGTAACATTACCTCGGGGGTAATCCTGTTTTTTTCATTTCCATTTAAAATTGGAGACCTAATTAAAGTACACGATAAAGATTACCCAATTGAGGGCGAAATAGAAGATATTGGGGCTTTTCATGTATACCTTAAAACAAAAAATGGCGAACAAATCATTTATCCGAATAACCTGTTTTTTCAAAAAGGGATTTCAATACTAAAAGAAGAATACCAAGAAAAAGAATTTACTGATTGAGTAATTCAAAAGGATTAATTATTAGTACTTTTATACCTATTATATTTCTATAAGCTAATTATTGATTATGAGAGAAAACAGCTATAAATTACCTTTTTACACGAAACTTACCACGCTATTATTGTGTCTAATTTGTATTTTTGGAATACTTTACATTGGAAGTGGCATCATCACTCCTGTTCTATTATCACTACTTTTTGCTGTATTATTAAGACCTACTGTTGATTTTTTGTCTCTAAAACTAAGATTTCCAAATGCGTTTGCTTCATTAATTACCGTACTTGTTTTTATCCTTGTGGTAGCAGGATTACTTTTTTTTATTTCATGGCAAATCAGTGGAATCACTAACGATTGGGAAACAATAAAAATTAATTTACTCTCCCATCTTGGTGTCCTTCAGGAAATGATTCACCTACAATTTAATCTTACTGTTGGAGAACAAAATATATTGATTAATGATTATGCTAATAATCTTATTCAAACTGGCGAAAAAGTTGCTTCCAATCTAGTTATGTCTGTAACAGACACGCTATTAAATCTGACACTAATTCCAATTTATACTTTCTTATTTTTACTTTATCGACTTCACTTTATGATGTTTTTATCTAAATTATTTCAACCGAAAAATCATGAAATGGTTAAAAAAATTGTCAATGAAATCAAAAATTCCTTACACAGTTATATCGTTGGATTATTTATAGAAATGTTTGCTGTAGCAACATTAACCACGATAGGATTTATGATTATTGGAGTGAAATATGCTTTAGTACTCGGAATAATAACAGGTCTTTTGAATCTTGTTCCCTATATCGGAATATTGTTTGCAGGCTTTTTAAGCGTGATTGCAACCCTTTCTACCTCTTCTGATTTTTCACAAATAATTAGTGTATTAATTGTAGTAATAATTGTTCAGTTAATAGATAATAATATCCTGATTACGTTTATATTAAGCTCTAAAGTAAAAATTAATGCCTTTGTATCCATAATCGGAATTTTGCTTGGAGGCGCACTATCCGGAATTCCTGGTATGTTTTTAGCAATTCCTATAATTGCCGTTCTAAAAGTGATTTTTGACCATGTCGAATCTTTACAGCCTTGGGGCTATTTGATGGGTGATGACATTCCAAAGGAACCCGTTTGGAAAACGACAAGCGAAAATGATCCGAAATTGAAAAATACAAACAATTAAAAAACCACTACTTTTGCAGCATCCTTTATATTATACCATGTTTAAAAATACTTGTAAAATTATAATTATAATCTTAATTTTTAGTCAACTAGCTTTGGCTCAAAAACCAATTAAGCCCAATGCAACTGAAATATTTCATCAAATAGAAAAGCTTAACTTTCTAGGTTCTGTACTATACATTGCGGCACATCCCGATGATGAAAATACACGATTAATTTCTTATTTATCCAATAAAACAAATGCAAGAACCGGCTATTTGTCCTTAACTCGAGGAGATGGCGGTCAAAATTTAATTGGCCCTGAATTACGAGAATTACTTGGCGTAATAAGAACTCAAGAACTCATTGAGGCCAGAAAAATAGACGGTGGAGAACAACTTTTTACTCGAGCAAATGATTTTGGGTTTTCAAAAAATCCTGAGGAAACACTTGCGATTTGGGATAAAAACCAAGTCCTTGCTGATGTAATTTTAGCCATTCGGAAATTCCAACCCGATATCATCATCAATAGATTTGACCACCGCACTTCTGGAACTACTCATGGACATCATACTGCATCAGCTCTATTGAGCATGGAGAGTTTTGATTTAGCCAATAATCCTTCTGTATTTCCAAATCAATTAAAATTATTTCAACCTTGGCAACCTAAACGCATGTATTTCAATACGTCTTGGTGGTTTTACGGCAGTAAAGAAAAATTTGATAAAGCAGATAAATCAAAACTAGTCCTATTAGAAACTGGGGTCTATTACCCTACTCTTGGGAAATCCAATCAAGAAATAGCTGCATTAAGTAGAAGTTGTCATCAATCACAAGGTTTTGGCAATACTGGTACTCGGGGAGAAGAATCAGAATATTTAGAATTTATAAAAGGGGAAATTTCTAAAGAAAGTACTAATTTATTTGAAGGAATTGACACTAGTTGGAATCGAATAAAAGGCGGTAGTGAAATAGGAAAAATACTCGGAAGTGTTCAAGAAAATTTCGATTTTAAAAATCCAGCTTTGAGTATTCCTGAACTACTGAAAGCTTATGATAAACTTCAATTGCTTGAAGAAACTCATTGGAAACAAATAAAATCAGAAGAATTAAGAAAAATAATTGCAGTTTGTGCAGGATTATATCTTGAAGCCGTATCAGATTCTCAAACAGCTACCGAAAACAGCTCCGTAAAAATTAAAATTGAAGCAATAAACCGAAGTGACGTACCCATCGTTTTAGAATCAGTTAAGCTGATGCCAACTAACCAAAAAATTGAGAAGAATATCGCTTTAAAAAATAATATTGTGTCGTTATTTTCACTTGATTTTGAGATACCAATGGGAACTAACGCAACAAATCCATACTGGCTGGATGAAAAAGCTACCACTGGTATGTACCATGTTTCAGAGTTAATGAATATAGGTACGCCAGATGTAATTCGTAAAGCAAAAGTACTTTTCAATTTAAAAATAGACAACATCAATTTTACTTTAGAAAGGACAATTACCTATAAGTACAACGATGAAGTGAAAGGTGAGACTTATCAACCGTTTGACATTCTTCCCGAAGTAACCAGCGCTTTTACCGAAAAAGTAGTTTTGTTTACTAACGAAAAAGAAAAAACTGTAGGTATCAAAATTACTGCTGAAAAAGACAATTGTAGTGGCGACTTAACTCTGGAGCTTCCCGAAAACTGGTTGGTAATTCCATCTAAATCAGCCTTTGAATTAGCTAAAAAAGGAGATGAAAAAACAATCTATTTTAAAGTGATTCCGCCAAAAAAATCAGGAGAAATTGTTGCAAAAAGTTCGGTGTACAGTAATGGAAGGCATTTTGAAAAAGAACTATTTACAATAAATTATGGTCATATTTTAAAACAACATGTACTTAAAAATTCTGTTTCTAATTTTGTAACCTTAGACTTAAAAATTGGAAAAGAAAAAGTGGCTTACCTTATGGGAGCCGGTGATGAAGTACCTATAGGAATTAGTCAAATGGGTTATGACGTAACCGTATTAAGTGTAGCCGATGTTTCAAAAGAAAATCTTTTGCCTTTTGACGTAATAATTACGGGCATTCGAGCATATAACGTTGTAAATGAACTGGCATTGAAACAAGAGTTGCTTTTTGATTTTGTAAATAAAGGAAAAACAATGATCGTACAATATAATACTTCAGGGGATTTAGTTACTGAAAAAATAGCACCATTTCCCTTAAAAATTGGTAGAGATCGTGTGACAGAAGAAAATGCATCCGTTCGGTTTTTAGCACCTAATCATTCAGTTCTAAATTATCCAAATCAAATTACGACTGCCGATTTTATTGGTTGGAAACAAGAACAAGGACTTTATTATCCTCAGGAATGGGACCATGCCTTTATTCCTATACTTTCTTCTAATGATTCGGGAGAAACACCAAAAAATGGAGGATTATTGATTGCTAAATATGGTAAAGGACACTACATATATACTGGATTAAGTTTTTTTAGAGAACTCCCTGAAGGAGTACCTGGCGCCTTTAGACTACTGGCAAATTTGATTTCAATACGATAATTATGATGCAAAAAAAAGGATATAAATGGAAAAGAAGTTATAGTTGGGTATTAGTATCGAACGTAATCTATGTATTGATTTTCGTATTAATTATGCAATTATTTTCCTAAATTATGCAACAACTTGATTGGATTGTACTCGGTGTTACCTTGTTATTTATTGTGTTCTACGGGGTATGGAAAACTAGAGGAAGGGCTAAAAATGTAGAAGAATATATACTTGGAAACAATGAAACCCCTTGGTGGACGGTCGGATTATCAGTAATGGCTACGCAAGCAAGTGCCATCACGTTTCTCTCAACCCCGGGACAAGCGTATCATGACGGAATGGGATTTGTGCAATTTTATTTTGGCTTACCAATAGCCATGGTTGTGATTTGCATCACATTTATTCCCATATACCATAAATTAAAAGTGTACACCGCCTATGAGTATTTAGAACAGCGATTTGATTTAAAAACAAGATCCTTAGCCTCCCTATTGTTTTTATTTCAGCGTGGACTTGGTACAGGGTTGACAATTTATGCACCTTCAATAATACTTTCTTCATTACTGGGTTGGAATTTAACCCATTTGAATATCATAATCGGTACGTTAGTAATAATATATACCTTTTCTGGTGGGACAAAAGCAGTAAATGTTACTCAAAAACAACAAATGTTTGTAATAATGCTTGGCATGCTAATCACGTTTTTTCTGCTATTGCACTTACTTCCGAATGACATGACTTTTGGAAATGCACTTCATATTGCTGGTGCAAATGACAAAATGAATATTGTTGATTTTTCTTTTGATCCAGAAACGAGGTATACGTTTTGGAGTGGAATAACGGGTGGGTTTTTCTTGGCACTTTCTTATTTTGGGACAGACCAATCTCAAGTAGGCAGATACTTGTCAGGAAAATCAGTACGAGAAAGTCAAATGGGACTAATAATGAATGGCTTCCTAAAAGTTCCCATGCAGTTCTTTATTCTACTAATTGGAGTCATGGTTTTTGTGTTTTTTCAATTCAACAACGTGCCTTTAAATTTCAATCCAAATAATAAAATTGCAATAGAAAATTCGCCATATAAAGATGAATATGCCCAATTAGAAAAAAAATTATTGGACTTGTCCGAGGAAAAAAAAGAGTTTAATTTACTTTATATCGACCACTTAAACCAAAATTATGACAATCCTATACTAAGAAAAAAGCTTATTGCACTTTCTAGTAAAGAAAATGATTTAAGAGAACAAGCCAAAGAAGTAATTCAAAAAGCCGATAACAAAGCGGAAACTAATGATAAAGATTATGTTTTTATACATTTTATTCTTACTTATTTACCAAAAGGTCTAATTGGATTATTATTAGCAGTGATTCTATCTGCAGCCATGTCATCAACAGCATCTGGAATAAATGCCCTTGCCTCTACTACGGCTATTGATATTTATAAACGCAATCTAAATCAAGAAAAATCTGAGAAACATTATGTTAACGCAACAAAATTATTTACCATACTTTGGGGAGTAATTGCGATTCTTTTTGCCTGTATCGGAACCCTATTTGAAAACTTAATTCAATTAGTAAATATTATTGGATCTATCTTTTATGGGACGGTATTAGGAATCTTTCTGGTTGGATTTTATATAAAATATGTAAGAGCAAAAGCGGTTTTTTGGGCCGCGGTCCTTTCTCAATTAATGATTTTTTATATTTATTATTTGGATGTGATTAGTTTCTTATGGCTAAATTTTATTGGAGCTACCATCACAATTGTACTCTCCATTGTACTTCAAAAAATAGTCAATCAAAAATAGTATAAAAAAAATCGCTTCTATTGAAGCGATTTTTTTTAACTGAGTACTAATTATTTTTTACTCCATTCCAAAATACTATCTTGATTCATTTTGATATAGTCATTGTTTTTAGCATTGGAAGCAGCTAATAAAGAAACTTTAGCCGTTTCGATTGCACCTTTATAATCTCCCAGTTTAGCTTGAATCAATGATTTAAGACGTGTATACCAAAAAGGTTTGTCTTTGTTTAATTCTAAGGCTTTATTACAATACTCTAGTGCTTTGTTTAAATCACCATTAGATTGGAAAAAATATTGAGCAGAAGAAAAATAATCACCGGCTGTTGGGCCTGCTAAAGTTTTTTCAATACTTGCCATGGCCATTTTTTGAGTAGGTACTTCAAATTTTACTGCCACTAAAGTTTTTTCCCAAATTAGGTTTAAATGTGCAAAATTATTGTCTAAATTATTTATTTCAATGGTAAATGATTCCACATTTCTATTCAAAAATTCAGGTTTTACATTGGTACGCAACGCTACATCAGCCTCATTCCAATCCTCTGGATTGCCCCAATTATCAGTTTTAGAATAAAAAAGCACCTCCCAAGAATCCACTTTTGGAATAGTAAAAATGGCGTATTTTCCTTTCTTCAAAGATTTTCCATCAATGACAACATCTTCACTAAAAGAAATGGTTGAATTGGCATTGGCACCAGTTCTCCACATAGAACCAAATGGAACTAAATTACCAAAAACTGTTCTTCCTTTTGCACTTGGACGAGAATATTCTAATTCAACTTCGGTTAATCCAACCATTTGACTAACCACCGCTTTAGGACTTGATTGAGGTGTTTTTACCTGTGAATTCATTCCAACAGAGAGGAAACTTAACACTAAACCTAAAATTATTTTTTTCATAAATTTATTTTTTTTCAAATTTACAAAAACACACCCTCATAAATGTTAATTATTCCTTAATATCAAACTATTTTGTTTAATGATTTAAAAAAAACAATAAACAGTTGTAACTTTGCAAAAAAATTATGAAAATATATACGTTACATACAAAACAAAATTTACCAATAACTCTTCAAGAAGCTTGGGATTTTCTTTCTGATCCAAAAAATCTAAAAACAATTACGCCAGATTATATGGGATTCAAAACCCTATCAGGAGATGATAGACCCATGTTTGCTGGACAAATTATACAATACATTGTTACTCCAATATTAGGAATTCCAACCAAGTGGGTCACTGAAATAACTCATATTGTCCCTAACTCCTACTTTGTTGATGAACAACGATTTGGACCCTATTCATTATGGCATCACAAGCATTTTATTAAAGAAATTCCTGGAGGTGTTGAAATGGAAGACATCATTGATTACAAGATTCCGATGGGAATAATTGGTCAATTAGTTCATCCTTTTTTGGTACAACCAAAATTAAATGAGATATTTGAGTACCGTAGAAAAAAATTAATTGAACTATTTGGAGAATATAACAACGCTCAATAATGAATGTATTTTGGTTTAGACGTGATTTAAGACTTGAAGATAATAAAGGACTTTTTGAAGCTTTAAGTAGCGATAAAGAAGTACTGCCAATTTTTATTTTTGATAGCAGTATACTAAATCAATTACCAAAAAATGATGCCCGAGTAGCATTCATTCATGAATTATTAGAAAAAATAAATACTAAACTCCATGCTATTGACAAAAGCATCGCTATTTTTCATGGAGATCCATTGCAGATTTTTGATCAACTCGTTTCAGAGAATTCCATTGAAACGGTATTTTCCAATCACGACTATGAGCCCTACGCCCAAAAAAGAGACGAATCTATTTCTCTATTTTTGTCTTCAAAGAAAATTGAATTTAAAACTTTCAAAGATCAAGTGATATTTGAAAAAAGTGAAGTGGTAAAAGACGACCAATTGCCTTATGTGGTCTATACTCCTTATTCAAAAAAATGGAAAGAAAATTTTAGAAAAACTACTTTAGAACATTATCAATCTGAAGAGCACTTGACTACTATTGTTTCCCATTCCTACCCTTTTTTAAGTTTAAAAGATATTGGATTTTTATCTGCTGAAATAAAAGTGCCCCCTCATCATGTTGATTCTAATACCATTCAAAACTATGAACAAACACGCAATTTTCCATCCATCGAAGGAACTTCGCTGATTGGACCTCATTTAAGATTTGGCTCCGTAAGCATTCGAAAAATTGTTTCTAAAGCGATACTTGAAAAAAACGAAACTTATTGGAATGAATTAATTTGGCGTGAATTTTTTATGCAAATAATTTGGCATTTTCCACATACTTCCAATAGAAGTTTTCGAACTAAATATGACGCTATAAAATGGAACAATAATGAACTTGATTTTGAAAAATGGTGCGAAGGCAAAACTGGTTATCCTTTTGTAGATGCGGGTATGCGAGAGTTAAATGCAACGGGGCACATGCACAACAGAGTCCGTATGATTGTTGCAAGTTTTTTATGTAAGCACTTATTAATCGATTGGCGCTGGGGAGAAGCTTATTTTGCCTCAAAACTATTAGATTATGAGCTTTCAAGCAATGTAGGCAATTGGCAATGGGCCGCAGGATGTGGAGTTGATGCTGCTCCATATTTCCGAATTTTTAACCCCACAGAGCAAGTCAAAAAGTTTGATAAAGATTTAATTTACATCAAAAAATGGGTTCCTGAATTGCAAGATTTCAATTATCCTCAACCCATTGTTGACCATAAATTTGCCAGAGAACGATGTCTTAAAGTTTTTAAAGAAGCAGTTGGATAAATTGACTTACATTGTGGATATCTTTAAATAATCCAACTCGTTGAAATGATTAATTATAGTATCAGCCATAGATAAATCCTGCATTTTTGAATGAATACTTGTGTAACCAATGCAACGCAAATTAGCCAATTTAGCAGCGCGAACTCCATTACTACTGTCTTCAATAACGATGCAGTTTTCAAATAAATGACCTGATTTCAAGGCTGCATCTACAAAAATAGCTGGGTCTGGTTTGGACTTTGGAAAATCTTCACCACTTATAATATGATTGAAGTAGCTATGCAATTGAAACCTCTTAAATACTCGCTCAATAGTGACTTTTGATGCTGAGGAAGCTAGAATTAATTGCATACCGTTTATATGTAAATCGATTATTAATTGCTCTACTCCTTCTAATAATTCCAAGTCCGCTTTTGTATCAAAAGCATCATTAAAAATTGCACGCTTTCGCTGAATTAAATCTTCAACATCTTGAGTTAATCCAAAAGTATTTTTAATCTTTTGAAACACATTTCGAGTAGAATTTCCTGTAAAAGTTGAAAATAGTTCATCGGAAATCACAACATTCAACTCTTCAAAATGTTTAAAATATGCATACCGATGAACAGGCTCTGTATCTACAATAACTCCATCCATATCAAAAATAACAGTCTGTATCATTTTTTGTTTTGTTAGTAACTATAACTATTCCTTTTTTAATAAATACCTGATGACGGTCTCGGCGGCATACAACCCAAATAATCCAGGCATATAGCTGTTTGTTCCGTAAAAAGATTTTTTAAAGTTTTTACCATCGGTTGTTTTTAGACTATTTTCATCCTGAATTTCTGAAGAAAAAACAACTTTTATTCCTTTGTCAATTTTGACTTCTTTTAATCTTCTCTTTATCGTTTTTGCTAAAAAGCAATTTACCGTATTGCTAATATCTGCAACCTTTACTTTGGAAGCCTCCATTTTTCCACCAGCACCCATACTGGAAATAATTTTGACTTTTTTTCGCTTTGCAGCTATAATTAAGTTGAGTTTTGGAGTGACACTATCAATACAATCTATCACATAATCATACTCTTCATTTACAATTTCAAAGGCTCTCTCTGGAGACAAAAATTCTTGTATTCGAGTAAGTTTTAAGTTTGGATTAATGTCCAGCAATCTATCACCAACAATACTAATTTTTGGTTCTCCTACGGTGGAATGTAAAGCGGGTAATTGTCTGTTAATATTAGTAATATCAACCACATCACCATCAACGATCGTCATCGATCCAATTCCAGCACGAACTAAAAATTCTGCTGCGAAAGACCCAACACCTCCTAATCCAACTACCAAAATAGAGGCGTTTTGCAATTTATTTAATCCTTCTGCCTTGAATAATAATTCAGCTCGTTCAGTCCATTCTGCCATTTTATTCTGTCTTTTTATTATTAAATACTTTATTAAAATTATTCTCAACGAGAACTTGTAATTGAGACAATTCTATATTTTTATACTTTGCTGCAAGTTGGTATACTGTTTCAATTCCTTCCTCAAGCGTGTCGGTTTCTAGGAAAAATTGATCGTTCGGAATAGTTTTAAAAACCATTTCTAACTGAGGATCTTTCAAAAGATATTTTCCAAATGAAATATAAAACCCATTGGCTAATAATTGATTTGCAATTTGCTCATTTTTTGAAAATCCATGGACAATCAATGGAACTGAAATATGCAATCTGTTTTTGACCTCAATCAATTCTTGAAATGCAGCAACACAATGAATAATAACTGGTTTTTTATGTAGTTCGGCTAAAGCTAATTGTTTTTCAAATACTTCTAATTGAAGGCTTAGTGGGTGGTCAATTCGTTTATCTAACCCACATTCTCCAATGGCTAAACATGAATTTAGTTTCAGTTTTGATTCAATGAAAATCAAGTCCTGAGCTAACCGAGCGCAATCACAATGCCAAGGATGAATTCCAATAGAATAAAAAGGAATTTCGACATCAAAATCTGTTGGATATTGATTTACCAATTCGAAAAAACCTTTCCGATTAGAAAATTTGTGTGTATGTAAATTAATGTAGTTCATTACTCATGAAATTTCATCACACCCGCCTCAATTGCAACTTTTAAATCATTTTCTAGGGGAACAATTGGGCAGGAATATTTATGATTATAGGCACAATAGGGATTGTATGCTTTATTAAAATCAATTGAAATCGAATTGCCAACAGGTACTTTTAAGTCAATATATCGTCCTCCAATATAACTGTTTTCGCCACAAGTTAAATCTGAGAATGGCAAGAAAAGATAGTCTTTATAAGCTTCTTTTTTAGAAAGTTCGATGTTTTTATAAACATTCAAACTATGGCCAATTCCATTAATTACAAATATCAATTGACCATATTTTACATATAATGGTTTTCTTTCTGTTGAAGTTTTCATTTCAAATGGCTCTTCATTTTCTGTTCGAATGAAATCGGCAATTACATGAAATTTTTCACTAATTGGAAAAAAATTCAATGAAGTAAAATTTAATCGGTCCTCGTTAGTTAACGGACTTGAATCTTCATCAGCAAATTGTTTGTTTAACTCATTTTGAAATTGTTCGATTGAAGTAACATCAAAATTTCCTTGGCTGAAACCCAAACTAAAAGTTAATAGTACAAGGCTTAGAATGCATTTTCTCATGGATTTATTTTTATACAAAAATAGTTTAAAAGTAGCGAAAAGACAAAGCCTACATCCCATAAAGTTTTTTACCTTTGTCAAAGACCAATATCATTATGCTTACAACTGCTTTTCAACGCTACATAAATAATTTTAGAGGCTTTTCTAGAGAAATATGGATACTTGCCATCATAACTTTTATCAACAGAGCGGGTACAATGGTTTTGCCGTTTTTATCGAAATACCTCAAAGAAGACTTGCATTTTTCCTTTAGTGAAGTAGGTTGGATTATGGTTAGTTTTGGATTCGGCTCACTTCTTGGTTCATGGCTCGGTGGAAAACTAACGGATAAAATCGGGTTTTATAAAATCATGATTTTTAGTTTATTTACTAGTGGACTACTATTTTTTGTATTACAATTTATCACCTCATTTTGGGGTTTATGCATCGGCATGTTTAGCATAATGGTTTTTGCAGACATGTTTCGTCCAGCAATGTTCGTTTCACTGGGTGCGTATGCCAAACCAGAAAACAGAACTCGCGCACTGACCTTAGTTCGATTGGCTGTTAATTTAGGTTTTGCTGCTGGTCCAGCTCTTGGGGGATTGATAATTATGGGAGTAGGTTATCAAGGGCTTTTTTGGATTGATGGGTCAACTTGTATCCTTTCCATTTTAATTTTTGCATTACTTGTAAAAGAGAAAAAGAAAAATAAATCTCCTGAAGAACTTCTCGCACAACACCATTCAATTTCCGTTTTTAACGATAAAATCTTTTGGATATTCCTCTTTGTTAGTTTTGTTACTGCCATGATATTTTTTCAATTATTTACCGCTTTGCCACTTTACCACCATGATAATTTTGGGCTAAGTGAGTTTCAAACTGGGCTTTTAATGACGCTAAATGGTTTACTCATATTCTCACTAGAAATGCCAATTGTAAGTTACTTTGAACGAAAAAAAACATCCAAATTGAAAGTAATATTTTTTGGTGCTATTTTAATGGGAAGCAGTTTTTATTTACTACTGTTCAATGTTTGGGCAGGAATATTGATTATTAGTATGGTACTTGTATCTTTTGGAGAAATGTTGGCATTTCCATTTTCCAATACATTTGCATTGAGTAGAGCTCCAAAAGGTTTTGAAGGTCGCTATATGGCTATTTACACTATGAGTTTCAGCGTAGCGCATATTGCAAGTTCAAAAATTGGACTTGAAATTATTGCCCGATTTGGTTATCAAATCAACTGGTTTGTGATGGGTAGTTTTGGAATTATTGCCTCATTTTGTTGTATTTGGTTACTGCAATTATTGCAAACAGAATCTAAAAACAATTAGTTTAATAGAAAATGAGTAATTTCGTACTCTAAAAAAAATACTATGTCAAAAGGAATATATACAGGACCTATTGAGAAAGATGAAAATGGGAATTACTTCTGCGGAACTTACCTTTTAGATTATCAAATGGTTTTAAAAGGTTTTAATTTAGGAGACACAATTACAATCAAAACAGTAATTACAAATCCTAGTGACAAGTCATATGCAACCTACGAACAAAAATCACGTAATTTTGCCATTGCAAATAATAAACCAGATACGAATTAATCGAATTAATCAAAATGTATAAAATTTTAGCAAAAATCAATAAACTAATTTTGCCAAGTTTTACAAAAAAAGGCCTGGATGTCTCCAAAGCAAAAAAGTGGCAATTAGCATTTATTGCATACCGTTACTATGTTACAGCAAGAGCATTAGATTGATTTTTTTGTAAAATAATTTATTTTTTATTCCTCTTTACACTTGCAATTTTACTTTAAAAGCATATATTTGCTCCCGAATTAAGGCCTCGTGGCGCAACTGAATAGCGCACTTGATTACGGCTCAAGAGGTTACTGGTTTGAATCCAGTCGAGGTCACAAAAAAACGCAATTATCGAATCTATTGATAATTGCGTTTTTGATTTAAATCCATTAATCTTCATGCAGGACTATTTTATAGGTGTCGAACAAAAAAATATAATTTACGATGAAAAAAGTCTCAATAATAAAGAGTTTGAGGGATGTACTTTTATTGACTGTGATTTCTCCCGATGTAATTTTATTGCCGTAACTTTTATTGATTGTGTATTCATTAATTGCAACTTTAATCAAGCAAAAATTAACCATGTCGCATTAAGAACCGTTGCTTTTAAAAATTGTAAAATGAAAGAGGTGAATTTTGCAATGTGTGATAAATTAATATTTGATATCTCTTTTGACAACTGTAAGCTCGATTTTACAAAATTCTATTCACTTAAACTGAAACAGACTATTTTTAAAAAATGCAGTCTTATCGCAGCAGATTTTATGAATACCGATTTAACGGAAGCCATTTTTATTGATTGCGATTTATATCAATCAGTATTTGATAAAGCTATTGCTAATAAAGCAGACTTCAGAACCAGTACTAATATTACTATCGACCCCGAAAAAACTAAGTTAAAAAAAGCAATTTTTTTAAAAAATGAATTAAAAGGATTACTCCAAAAACACCAACTTATTATCGAATAATAGATTTTTCCATCACGAAATCTTCCATCAAATAATCGTGCTCAAGCACTATATCAACTTCTTGTATTACCTCAAAACCCATCTTAAGATAAAATAAACGGGCACTATTGTATCGATTTACATTCAAAGAAATTGTTTTGTTTTTGTTTTTTAATGCCAAATCTATACTAGCATCAATCAATTTTTTTCCAATTTGCTTTCCCTGTGCTTCTGGCAAAACATATAATTTATGCAATCGGGTGACTAATTTATTCTGATAATCATATTCAATTCCAGCAAATCCAAGACCTCTATCGCCATCGAAGGCAATTAAAAAAAGATTTTTGTCTTGATTTATAGTACGCGTAAGTATTTTAGTGGAAAAAAATAAATCCAACATATAGTCTAATTGGATTTTGGAAACAATAGTAGAATAAGTCGCATGCCAAGTGATATTGGCAATTTGTTGAATAAGAGGAATGTCTTTAGTTGTGGCGGTGCGAATGGAAATCATAGATTAACCATGAACTGTTTGACTTTTTCCGTATTTAGCAATGACACTTGATTCGAATTCAAGCCATTCTCGCCATCGTTTTTCAACATCAATTCCTATTCCATATTTTCTGGCATAAGTAATGAAAGTAGTATAATGACCCGCTTCACTCTCCATCAATTCTCTATAAAAATTTGACAACTCTTTGTCTTGAATATTCTCTGAAAGTACTTTGAATCGTTCACAACTTCTGGCTTCTATCATCGCAGAAAATAATAATCGTTCTACTAGTCCAGAAACTCGACTTCCGGTATTACTTTTTTTCATGTATTGCGCTAATTCTCCAACATATTCATCTTTTCGTTCTCGACCTAGAACTAACCCTCGTTTTTGAATTATGTCATTAACCATTTGAAAATGTTCGATCTCTTCTTTAGCCAAAGCCAACATGTCCGTAACCAAATCTGGAAATTCAGAGTTTATTGTAATTATTGTAATTGCATTAGTCGCAGCTTTCTGTTCACACCAAGCATGATCGGTCAAAATGTCCTCAATATTTTGTTCAACAATATTGACCCATCTTGGATCTGTAGGTAATTTTAAACGCAATACTGACATAGGTTAGAATTTAAGATGTAAGGTGTAAAAATTTTGTTATCTACACCTTACGGGATACTATTAAATTTATTAAAAGACAAAAATTGCTCTTTCGCCCATCATTTCATTAACTTCATCAGCTACTTCTTCAATTATGGATTCGTTGGTGTAATTCATAAGGACTTTATCAATTAAATCAACTATTTTTTGCATGTCTTCTTCAACTAGACCGCGGGTTGTAATTGCAGGAGTTCCTATACGTATTCCTGAGGTAACAAAAGGCGATTTATCATCAAATGGAACCATATTTTTATTAACGGTTATTTCGGCTTTCACCAACGCATTTTCTGCTTCTTTTCCCGTTATATTTTTATTTCGCAAATCAATCAACATCATGTGATTGTCTGTACCGCCTGAGATAAGGTCGTATCCTTTTGCCATAAAAGCAGCAGCCATAGCTTTAGCATTTTTTTGTACTTGCATTGAATAATGAAAAAATTCATCCGTTAGTGCTTCTCCAAAAGCAACTGCTTTAGCTGCAATAATATGCATTAATGGCCCCCCTTGATTACCCGGAAAAACAGCCAAATCTAACAAATTTGACATCATTCTAATTTCTCCTTTTGGAGTAGTCAAGCCAAATGGATTTTCAAAATCTTTTCCCATTAAAATCAAACCACCTCGAGGTCCACGTAGGGTTTTATGGGTGGTGGTAGTTACTATGTGGCAGTGGGGAATTGGGTCATTCATTAATCCTTTTGCAATTAATCCAGCAGGATGAGAAATATCCGCTAAAAGCAATGCTCCAACGCTATCAGCTATTTTTCTAAATCGTTCAAAATCCATATCCCGACAATAGGCAGAAGCGCCAGCAATAATTAATTTCGGTTGTTCTTTTGTAGCAATTTCTTGAATTTTATCATAGTCAAACCGACCCGTTTCTTTTTCTACACCATAAAAAGCGGGAGTGTACAAACGACCTGAAAAATTCACAGGTGAACCATGCGTTAAATGACCCCCATGCGACAAATCAAATCCTAATATCTTATCACCCGGTTTTAAACATGCATGATATACCGCTGTATTTGCTTGTGAACCAGAATGAGGTTGAACATTAGCATAAGCTGCTCCAAATAAAGCTTTAGCTCTATCTATGGCTATTTGTTCAACAACATCCACCACTTCACAACCGCCATAATAACGTTTTCCAGGATACCCCTCTGCATACTTATTAGTTAGAACAGAACCCGCAGCTTCCATTACTTGATCACTCACAAAGTTCTCGGAAGCGATTAATTCTATGCCGTGAATTTGTCTATCTTGTTCCTCTAAAATAAGGTCAAAAATTTGTTCGTCGTGTTGCATTTGATAATTTTTCGTTAAATTGTTGACAAAAATACGAAAATCGTTTGTTAAAAAGAATGTTGCCACTATATTTGATAACTTAATTTTCAACAATTAAATCAACAACTATTATGCCTATAACCGCAAATAAACCTGATAGAAAATCCTGGCTGTCCGTAGCAGTTGACAGTGATTTCCCAATACAAAACATTCCTTTTGGAGTTTTTCTTACTAAAGAAAATATAGTAACTGTTGGTACAAGAATTGGCGATTTCGCTATTGATTTAGGTGCGCTACAACAATTAAATTACTTCGAAGGCATAGAATTAACTGATGACATGTTCATGCAGGACACCCTAAATGATTTTATTTCTGACGGAAAAAAAACATGGAGGTTAGTTCGAAATCGAATAGCAGATATATTTGATGCAGAGAATCCGAAACTTCGGGACAACACTAAACATAAAAAAATTGTCATTTTTAATATGAAAGATGTTGAAATGCAACTTCCCGTTTTAATTGGTGATTATACAGATTTTTATTCTAGTAAAGAACACGCAACTAATGTAGGAAAAATGTTTCGTGACCCAGAAAATGCTCTTTTACCCAACTGGCTTCATATACCTGTAGGCTATCACGGTAGAAGTTCTACCATTATCCCGTCAGGAATTCCTATTCATCGACCTATGGGACAAACGTTGCCTAATGGTGAAACAAGTCCGGTATTTGGGCCTTCACGATTAGTAGATTTCGAATTAGAAACGGCTTTTATTACCACTGATGTTAATATAATGGGTGAAAATATTCCAATTAATGAAGCTGAAGATTATATATTTGGAATGGTATTACTGAATGACTGGAGTGCTCGAGATATTCAAAAATGGGAATATGTGCCACTGGGTCCCTTTTTAGCAAAGAATTTTGCAACCTCAATTTCTCCATGGATTGTAACGATGGATGCGTTGGAACCGTTTAGAACTAAAAGTCCAAAACAAGAGCCAACCCCACTTCCCTACTTGCAACAAAAAGGAAAACATACGTTTGATATTAATTTAGAAGTTACTATTCAAACAGAAAAAGGTACAGCAACAACAATTTGCCACTCTAATTTCAAATATCTTTATTGGACTATGAGTCAGCAATTAACCCATCATACATCCAACGGGTGTCGTGTGAATTCTGGTGATATGATGGGATCAGGAACCATCTCTGGACCTACAGAAGATAGTTTTGGATCGATGTTAGAATTAACTTGGGGAGGTCAAAAACCCATCAAATTATCCGATGGAACAGAACGAAAGTTCATCAATGATTACGATACCGTAATCATGGAAGGCTATTGTAAAAATGGTCAAATTCGGATTGGTTTCGGTGAGGTTTCAACTAAATTATTACCCCCATTCGTAAGACAATAAAAATAGTATTTAGTACAATCAATATGCCTGACACTGTGTGCTCAGGCATTTTTATTTAGTAGCAACGAATGTTTTAATAAATGTTGCTGAAATAGCGCTGTGAGAAGCATCATAAATTGCACTTCCATTTTGAATTAAAAGTAGTTGTGGCGATTGATGAATAACGTTAAACTGCTCGGAAACAGCGTTAGAAATTTCACGATAATTTAGTAAATCTAAAAAGTAAGCTGTAACTTTATTATCCAGATCAAACTCATTTTCAAACTGTTTTAATGCCATTCTACTAATACTACAACGGGTGCTGTGCTTGAAAATAAGGAGCAATTTAACCGAAGAATTTTTTATTATTTCATCTATTTGGTCTATTTCGGTCAAAGGAATCCAATTGATTTTTGAGGCTTGAGGTTCTACAGGTGTATTTTTGAAAATAGAATTAAATAACGTCATTTTGTCTTTAATTAGGACTTATTGTCTTTGTAACTAACTTACAATCAGACTTTTTGTCGGATTTTACGTAATGGAATAAGAATTGAAAATTGTAACAAAGTTAAAATAAATATACTATGAATATTAATAATTTTACCATCAAATCGCAAGAAGCCATTCAAAGTGCACAACAATTTGCGCAAAACTTTGGACATCAACAAATTGAAAACGAACATATTTTCAAAGGAATCCTTGAAGTTGATGAAAATGTAGCTCCTTTTATATTAAAAAAACTAAATGTAAATCTGAAATTATTCAAAGAAATTCTAGACCGGACACTTCAAAACTTCCCAAAAGTTTCAGGAGGAGAACTCATGTTATCCAGGGAAGCAAATTCCACTTTATTAGAGGCCGCTACTAGTGCCAAAAAAATGAAAGATGAATTTGTATCTATTGAGCATTTAATTCTAGCGGTTTTTAAATCCAAAAGTAGTGTTGCACAACAATTAAAAGACCAAGGGGTTACGGAGAAAGGGCTTGAAACTGCAATTATTGAAATTAGAAAAGGAGAAAGAGTTACTTCATCCAATGCTGAGGAAACTTACAATGCTTTGAATAAATATGCAAAAAACCTCAATGAATTAGCAAAAAATGGTAAACTGGATCCTGTAATTGGTCGTGATGAAGAAATTAGGCGAGTGCTTCAAATACTAACAAGAAGAACTAAAAACAATCCCATGCTTGTTGGAGAACCTGGTGTAGGAAAAACTGCAATTGCGGAAGGTTTAGCCCACCGAATAATTGCTGGGGATGTTCCAGAAAATCTGAAAGAAAAAATAATATTTTCACTTGATATGGGAGCATTAATTGCGGGCGCAAAATACAAAGGGGAATTTGAAGAACGATTAAAATCAGTCGTAAAAGAAGTCATTTCAGCTGAAGGAGATATTGTATTATTTATTGATGAAATTCACACTCTAGTTGGTGCTGGAGGCGGAGAAGGTGCAATGGATGCAGCCAATATTTTGAAACCAGCTTTAGCAAGAGGTGAATTGAGAGCCATTGGGGCAACCACCTTAGATGAATATCAAAAATATTTTGAAAAAGACAAAGCTTTAGAACGTCGCTTTCAAAAAATAATGGTAGAAGAGCCAGATACTGAAAGCGCAATTTCAATTCTTAGAGGCATCAAAGGCAATTACGAAACTCACCACCAAGTTCAAATAAAAGACGAGGCGATAATCGCTGCAGTAGAATTATCACAACGATATATAACCAACCGGTTTTTGCCAGATAAAGCAATAGATTTGATGGACGAAGCTGCAGCAAAACTCCGAATGGAAATAAATTCTAAACCAGAAGAATTAGATGTTTTGGATAGAAGAATCATGCAGTTGGAAATTGAAATTGAAGCCATAAAAAGAGAAAATGACGTTACTAAATTAAAATTATTGGGCTTGGATTTAGCCAATTTAAAAGAAGACCGAAATGAATTATATACGAAATGGAAATCAGAAAAAGAAATAGTTGATTCCATTCAATCCATAAAAAAAGAAATTGAGAACTATAAACAAGAAGCAGAACGAGCGGAACGGGACGGAGATTATGGTAAAGTTGCCGAAATTAGATACGGTAAAATAAAACAAGCGCAAGAAAATTTAGAACAAGTGACCAAACAGTTACAAGAAAATCAATTGGAATCTCCTCTAATTAAAGAAGAAGTCAATCGAGAAGATATTGCAGAAATCGTAGCTAAATGGACTGGAATTCCAGTAACAAAAATGCTTCAAGGCGAACGAGAAAAATTACTCAAACTTGAGAATGAATTGTTCAAAAGAGTAGTCGGTCAAAAAGAAGCAATTGAAGCTGTTAGTAACGCAGTTCGAAGAAGTCGTGCTGGACTCCAAGACCTGAAAAAACCAATTGGAACTTTTCTTTTCTTGGGAACCACTGGAGTAGGAAAAACAGAATTGGCAAAAGCATTAGCGGAATATCTTTTTGACGATGAAAATGCCCTTACCAGAATTGACATGAGTGAATACCAAGAACGACATAGTATTAGTCGGCTTGTTGGTGCACCTCCTGGGTATGTCGGATATGAAGAAGGAGGACAATTAACAGAAGCCGTAAGACGAAAACCATACTCAGTCGTACTATTAGATGAAATTGAAAAGGCTCACCCAGACACCTTCAACATCTTATTACAAGTATTAGATGAAGGACGACTTACTGATAATAAAGGTCGATTAGCCGATTTTAAAAATACTCTTATTATTATGACGTCCAATTTAGGAAGTCAAATCATTCAAGATAAATTTGATACCATCAAAGCTAGCATGGAAGCCACTACAGAATCGGCAAAAATTGCAATACTAAATATGCTAAAACAAACCGTCCGTCCAGAATTCATCAACAGAATAGATGAAATCGTATTATTTACGCCACTATCCCATGATGATATTAAAAAAATCGTAACGCTTCAACTTCAATCCGTAAACAAAATGCTCCAGGAACAGCACCTAATTTTAGAAGCTACACCAGAAGCTCTTTCCTATATTGCTGAAAAAGGATACGATCCACAATTTGGCGCACGCCCCGTTAAAAGAGTAATTCAACGAGACATACTAAATGAATTATCTAAAGAAATTCTAGCAGGAAATATGGTAGAAAACAGCCAACTACTCCTGGATTGTTTTGATGGCAAACTCGTCTTTCGAAACCAATCAGAATTAGTAGAGCACTAAACTAATTAACCAGTCAATCAAAAAGGCTGGTTATTTTTTGGAGCACCCTATTTTGTTTTACTAATAACATTTCCACCCGCTGTCCACAGTAGCCACCCATCATATAGGTTGAAAAAATCACATTAGTAGTAGGTGGGCTACTTTGCTTCCATCGGGGCTAACAAGAACAATAAGTTTTTCAGAAGAAAACTCAAACTATTGGATACAATACAATTGACTTTACAAAAAATACCTATTTTTGCAATCTAAATTTTCAATTATGGCGACGAACTATAAAATAGCTGTGGTACAATTAAACCTTAACGACACCGCAGAAAATAATTTGAAAAAATGCATGTCATGGGTCAGAGATGCTGCAAATAAAGGCGCGGAAGTAATTTCGCTACCCGAATTATATAGTAGTCACTATTTTTGTCAAAGCGAAGACGTAGAAAATTTCGAATTAGCCGAGCCACTATATAGCACTTCATTTATTGCTTTTAGCGCACTTGCCAAAGAACTTGGAGTCGTAATTATTGTTCCTTTTTTCGAAAAAAGAATGGCAGGAATTTATCACAATAGTGCCTACATCATTGATACTGATGGAACGGAAGCAGGATTATATAGAAAAATGCACATACCCGATGACCCTCATTTCTATGAGAAATTTTATTTTACGCCAGGCGATATTGGATTTAAAACTTTTCCAACTGCCAAAGGAAAAATTGGAACGTTAATCTGTTGGGATCAATGGTTTCCAGAAGCCGCTAGACTAACTGCTTTGCAAGGGGCTGAAGTGCTGTTTTACCCTACCGCTATTGGTTGGCATCCCCAAGAAAAGGAAAACTATGGCGAGAATCAACATGGTGCTTGGATGAACGTAATGAAAGGACATGCCGTGGCAAATGGTGTCTATGTTGCTGCTGCAAACCGAATCGGATTAGAACGCTATGTTGAAGGAACTGCTGGAATTCAATTTTGGGGCTCTTCATTTATTGCCGGACCACAAGGCGAAATTTTGGCTCAAGCCTCCCATGATAAAGAAGAGATTATTATGGCAGAAATTGATTTGAATTTACAAGAAAATGTGCGTCAGAATTGGCCCTTTTTTAGAGACCGACGAATTGATGCATACAGTGAAATAACCAAAAGAGCTATCGACTAATGCAAACCAAAATAACTAGACGATTACCCGCAGAATGGGAAAATCAAAATGGTATACTGCTGTGCTTTCCTCATAATGGAAATGATTGGCCTGGAAAATACGAAGCAATTCAATGGGCTTTTGTAGAATTTATTAAAAAAATAAGTCAATATGAGTCGGTTTTTCTGATTGTTGCTAATGAGAAATTAAAAATAAAAGTTTCTAAAATGCTTTCCATTGCTCAAGTTGATTTAAATTCTGTTTCCTTTATCATACATAAAACAAACAGAAGTTGGATGAGAGATTCGGGACCAATAATTGTCAAAAATGGGCCCAATAAAGAAGCTTTAGATTTCAATTTTAACGGATGGGCAAAATATAAAAACTTCACTTTAGACCAATGGGTTCCAAGTATTGTTGCAAAATTTCTTTCTATTCCCATTACAAAAGCAACCTTCAAAGGCAAACCAGTAATATTAGAAGGAGGTGCTATTGATGTAAATGGAAAAGGCACGCTAATTACCTCCGAAGAATGTCTCTTGCACCCAACTATCCAAGTGCGAAATAAGGAGTATTCTAAAAAGGATTACGAACTTATTTTTGAAGAATATTTTGGTATAACGAATGTGATTTGGTTAAAAAATGGAATTGAAGGCGATGATACTCATGGACATATTGATGATTTGTGTCGTTTCATAAATGACCATACTATTGTTACGGTAGTAGAATCAAATCCAACAGATAAAAATTATGAAGTGTTACAAGAGAATTTAAAAATTCTGCAAAATTCTAAATTAGAAAATGGTAAAAAACCAACAATTATTGAATTACCAATGCCCAAGCGTCTTGATTTTGATGAAATCCGGATTCCAGCTAGTTATGCAAATTTTTTAATCATTAATAAATGTGTATTGGTACCCACATTTAACGACCCAAATGATCGAATAGCGTTAAATCTTCTAGCATCTCAATTTCCAGAAAGAGAAATTATTGGAATTAGTGCCATTGATTTGATCTGGGGGTTTGGAACATTACATTGCTTAAGCCAACAAATTCCATCTTAAATAAAAAAAGGGTTTAAAAATAACTTTAAACCCTTTTTTATTTATAATCCCTTAACTATTTCTCCATCTGGATGAATTACGATTCGGCGAAGTTCTTTGTCTTTTTTTAATTTAATATTGTATTGCTTTTTAATAATATCGCCATCTTCTTGGGTATATAAAAATTTATCTTTAACAATTTTCCATTCTGGAAAATTTCTATAAATAGAATAAATTACGGCACTTGGCAATTTTACATTGTCATACACTTCCACTACACTCATCAACTTACCGTTTTCATTATAGGTCGCAGCTAACGAGCTATTTTTCATTTCCATTGTTACCAAATAATTATCATATCCTTCATAATCCTTTCCAATATCATAAGCAATAAATGCTTGTTCCAATCGTTGTACGTCCATGTCAGGATTTTTATCTGGTAAATAAATTGAAAAATCTTTTCCAGCACTTTTAATTACAATTTCGGGTAATTCAGTGACTTTTCCATTACCACCTCCTTTTTTGTCCTGAGCATAAGTAAAAGTCGCACATCCTAAAAAAGCTAAGCAAACAATAATTGATTTCATAGTATATAAATTTAAATTAATAATAAATTATTTTCTTTGAAATACGAGGAGTAAAATAATTCCTCTAATAAATTGGTGCTATTTTGATTATGTGTAAAAAATGAATTACTTGCCCTAACGACAAACACAATGTTATGTAAAAATACAGCTATAAATAAAATATAGTTGTTAAATAAATCATTAATTTTTGTTAATAAATAATTGATTATCAATACTATAAAAAAAACACTTCTATAAGAAGTGTTTTTATATTTATGAATTATTTTAAAAATTCGTTACTATTTATCTTTTGTAAACAGAAAACTCTGTCCGCTAATAGAAAGTGTAAATTCTGTCACTGCTGAATTAAATTGTACCGATAAACCAGCTTGATCAAAACTGAATTTTCCATTTTGTTTATACTCTAATGGAAGATTAGGTTGCCCTGCAGTTACTAATGTTAATTTACCATTTTCTTCAACTATTTGAATAGTAATTGGTATTACTTTGCTTGAATATTTCCCTAAATAACCATCCAAAACTACATCTTTTTCAATTATTCCAGTGGCTGAATTCCAGGTATTATTGGCTGAATTCATATCGGGAAGCACGTGGTCAGGATCAATAACAATTCGTTCGATTTCTTCTGTAGAAGGGTATTTGAAAGACCAATCGATATTTCTTTGCCAAATTTCAACAGGAAGGTTCACTCTGTTTGTAGTTCCACTCACTGTTTTAATTTCTAAAACAACAGGCATTGGCATTTTTTCTAAATTTTCAATAGAAATCACAACTCCCTGTTTTGGGTCATTCTTGATGTATTTAATTTTATTAACTGCTTGATCTAGTTCCCATTTATTGATAAACCAACTTCTCCAAAACCAATTTAAATCTTCTCCTGAAACGTTTTCAATTGTTCTGAAAAAATCTTCAGGAGTTGGATGTTTAAAAGCCCAACGATCAACATAAGTCTTTAAAGCTTCGTCGAAACGATCTTTTCCTAATACTTGTTCTCGTAACATTATTAAACCCATAGCTGGTTTATAGTAGGCCAAAATTCCTAAATTGGCTTCTTTCAATCCGTCTGGCGCAGAAACAATTGGTTCTATCTCATTATTAGTGAAAACACCTGCCATTTGGTGCATGTCGGTTTTTTGCTCTTTGTACTCTCCATTATTAAAGTCGTATGAACTAATAGAATTAATAAAAGTATTAAATCCTTCATCCATCCATGCAAACAAGCGTTCATTTGATCCCACAATCATTGGAAACCAAATATGTCCAAATTCGTGATCAGTTACTCCCCATAATTCTTGTCCTTTAGATTCCCAACCACAGAATACAATTCCAGGATACTCCATGCCGCCTTCATTTCCAGCAACATTAGTAGCCGCAGGATAAGGATATTCATACCATCTTTTAGAATAATTTTCGATTGACGCCTTGGTATATTCTGTAGATCTTCCCCATGCTGTAGTTCCATCACTTTCAACAGGATAAGCAGATATGGCCATTGATTTTTTTCCGCTAGGCAAATTAATTCTCGCGGCGTCTAAAATAAATGCTGCTGAAGAAGCCCATGATACGTCGCGAGCATTTTTAATTTTAAAATGCCAAGTTAAATTTGTTTTTCCAGAAGGTCTAGAAGAAGAATTTGTCACTTCATCAGCGGAACGAATCATGATGGTTTTATCACTTTTAGAAGCTTCAAGCCATCTTTTTTGTTGAATAGAAGTATATACTTCTTTAGGGTTTATTAATTCTCCGGAACAAACCACAATATGATTTGAAGGAGCTGTAATTTGAACATCAAAATCACCATATTCTAAATAAAACTCTCCGGCTCCGAGGTAGGGCAATGAGTTCCAACCTTTAACATCGTCATACACACACATTCTAGGATACCATTGCGCAATTGTAAAAATCTTTCCGTTTTTAGTATCTAGTACTCCTGTTCTATCTGACCCGTATAAAGGAGAAATATACGAAAACTCTATTTTTAGTTTTATACTTGCTCCATTGGCTTTTAACTCTGAAGGAAGTACAATTTTCATTCGGGTATCAATAATTTGGAATTTAACCTCTTTCTCTGATACTTTACCATTACTTGTAGACAATACTTTTATTGACTTTATATTATGACCGCCATCAAAAACTTCATTTTTAGCTCCATTTCTACTTCCTGAAACTGGAATTACTGAGTTTCCTCTTGAATCTGATTTAAACAAATTTTGATCTACATTCATCCAAAGAAACGATAATTTATCAGGACTGTTATTAGTGTAGGTCAAAACCTCAGTTCCGATAATTTCGTTGGTCTGATCATTTAACTTTGCGGTTAATTGATAATCCGCACGATTTTGCCAATAATTAGAACCTGGCTGACCAGAAGCAGAACGAGTAGTGGTCCCATTTTTAGTATAAAATAATGGGGCAAAAGCATCGTGATAATTATAATTATTTGACGTAATCGCAACCGCGGTGTCTGTAGCTACTTCTTGAGCATTAATTGAAAATAATGGGCTTAACGCTACAAATAAATAAATTGTTTTAATCCAAAGGTTTCTCATCGTATATTATTTTTAAGACTGCTAAAATAAGACGAAAAAATTGATTTATTGTTACAAAAAAACGAAGAAACAAAAAATAACAAATCATATAAATAACGCTAAATGAAATTTAAACTTCCAACATCCTATTTTATTTCTACTAACAAATACATTATATTTACCCTATGAAAATACAAATTTCTTCAGGAGAATTATCCGCAGTAATAAATACATTTGGTGCCGAATTAATTTCTTTGCAAAGTGAAGTTCAAAGAGAATACATTTGGGAAGGAAATCCAAAATATTGGGGCAAACATTCTCCTGTATTGTTTCCAATAGTTGGAACACTTAAAAACAACAAATATTATTTTGAAGATAAAGAATATTCATTAAACCGTCATGGTTTTGCGCGAGAAATGGATTTCGAATTAGTTGAAAAATCAGATTCCAAAGCACTATTCTCATTAGTTAGTAATTCAAAAACACTTGAAAATTATCCATTTAAATTCAAACTAGAAATACTTTATGAATTAATAAATAAATCGCTGATAATTAAATACAAAGTGAGCAATAAAACTGATTTTTCAATGCTGTTTTCTATTGGAGCTCATCCTGCATTTTCATTGCCTAATTTGTTTGAAAATTATTCTTTACAATTTGAATTTTCGGAAGATTTAATTAGTTATGAATTACAAAATGATTTACTTTCCAATAAAACAAAAAAGATTCCACAAACAGAAAATCGAGTTGCATTGAATTATGATTTATTTGAAAAAGACGCTTTGATTTTTAAAAAATTAAAATCAAATATGGTAACAATTTTAGAAAATGAAGAACCATTTCTTAGAGTCAATTACAACGATTTTAGTTCTTTAGGAATTTGGACAAAAAATAACGCACCCTTTATTTGCATTGAACCTTGGATTGGGTATTCTGATTTAATAGATAGTTCAGGAGTACTTTCAGAAAAAGAAGGAATTCAAATTTTAAAAAAAGAAGGTTTTTTTGAATGTCAATTTGAAATAGAAATTTTATAAAATAAACAAACGATGTTAGCACTTAATTTCAATCCATTTCCAAATATAGAAAGCGAACGACTATTGCTAAGACGCATAGATGAAACTGATTTGAAAGAAATATTCACAATGCGTTCTGATTCTGAAATTATGAAATATATTCCTAGACCTTTGGTGAAAAACATTGAAGAAGCAAAGGAACATCTAGCTATGATTAATTCTGGTATAGAAAAAAACGAAGCAATTAATTGGGGAATTACAATTAAAGGGAATTCAAAATTACTAGGTATTATAGGTTTCCATAGAACCAAACTCGAAGATTATCGTTCTGAAATTGGATATATGCTACTTCCAGAAATTCACGGAAAAGGAATTGCTTCTGAAGCAGTTGGAATTGTTGTGGAATTTGGATTTAATGAAATGAAGTTACATTCAATCGAAGCTGTTATTGATCCTGAAAATGTTGCTTCTGAGAAAGTATTACAAAAAAATGGTTTTGTTAAAGAAGGCCATTATAAAGAAAATGGATTTTATGACGGTAAATTTATTGATAGTGTCATTTATTCTAGGTTGAATAATAACTAATTTTTAAATTTATTCTGGCTATTTAAATACAATTCTTCTACTTTTTTTCTTGCCCAATCCGTTTTTCTCAAAAAAGTTAGGCTCGATTTTATACTTGGATTGTCCGTAAAACATTTTATTTTTACAAGTTCACCTAAAGTATCAAAACCATAGTATTCAACTAAGGTTTCTAAAATTTTTTTAAGTGTAATTCCGTGAAGCGGATCTTTTGACTTTTGATTCTCCATGATTCAATAATATGCCAATTTCATTATAAATTATTGGTCTTTCGTAGATTTGTTGCTACATTTGCAAAGCTATGCTAAAAACAATCAATATTCTAAATAAAAGAGCCAAATTCGATTATGAAATCATCGAAAAATATACGGCTGGTATGGTTTTGGCTGGAACTGAAATAAAGTCCATACGACTAGGAAAAGCAAACATTACGGAGAGTTTTTGCGAATTTAGTGGTCATGAATTATTTGCAATTAATACCTATATTGAAGAATATGCTTTCGGGAATCAATTCAATCATAAATCAAGAAGTGAGAGAAAATTACTGCTCAACAAGCGTGAATTAAAAGGTTTAGCAAGAAGCGTTCAAGCCAAAGGACTAACTATTGTTCCTTTAAAATTGTTTACCAATGAAAAAGGTATGGCCAAATTAGAAATCGGACTTTGCAAAGGAAAAAAGACCTACGATAAAAGAGAATCATTAAAAGAACAAGATACTAAACGTGATTTAGATCGAATTAAAAAAAATTATTGAGTAAAAACTTTTTTTTGCAAAAATATATGACTATTTTTGTCTTGACAATTAAATTAATTAAAATGAAATTATTATTAAAAAATGCAAGAGAGAGAAAAAACTTAAAAACTCGAGAAGTAGCACAACTTATTGGGATTGATCAAGCATTGATTAGTAAGTTTGAAAGCGGATCTAGAAAACCAACTAAAGGACAAGTAATAAAACTGGCGTCACTTCTTGAAATAGATTTAGAAACACTGATGATTGCTTGGCTAAAAGAAAAAATTCTATATGAAATAGGTACTGACGATTTTGCTATAAAAGCGATGAATCTAGTCAAAGAAGAAGTCGAGAAATCTTACGGAATTTCAAATATAAAATTATCTAAAAACTTGACTACTATTTTATCCGAAATTGATATTTTAAAGGCAAAATTAGATTCTTTTAGAAAATTAGACAGCTATAAGATTACGCAAGCTTTAGAATTAGAATATACTTTTGAAAGCAATAGAATTGAAGGAAATACAATGACACTTCGCGAAACTGATTTAGTTATCAATGAAGGGCTAACCATTTCTGGGAAAAGTATGCGAGAGCACTTAGAAACCATTAATCATCAAGAAGCCATCGCCTATATTAAACAATTAATGGAGCGCAATACTTTATTAAATGAACGTGAAGTTTTATGTATTCATAATTTGATTTTGAGAGGAATTAACCCAGAAGATGCCGGACGATATCGAAAAGTTCAAGTTATGATAAAAGGTAGTACTCATTTACCGCCACAACCGTTTATGGTTGCAAAGGAAATGGAAGATTTTTTCATTTGGTACGAAACCAATAAAAAAAGACTTCATCCAGTTATTTTAGCAGCCGAACTTCATGAAAGATTGGTTACTATTCATCCCTTTATCGATGGAAACGGAAGGAGTTCTCGATTGGTAATGAACCTAATTTTATTACAACACGGCTATGTAATTGCTAATATAAAAGGTGATTATGACAACCGAATGCACTATTATAACGCACTTGAAGTAGCTCAAACTAAAAACAATAAGGATGATTTTTTGATGTTTATAGCTCAAATTGAAAAAGAAAGTTTAGAGCGTTATTTAAAAATTATTGGACAATAAACCTCTATTATTCGGGGTTTTTGCTTTTAATTTTTATCTTCCAATAAAGGAACAAATTTAAAATCCCCAAATTCATGCTTTTCAAATTGGGTTTCGTTTTTTCTAATTAACATTGTCATTATTTGATTTTCTTCTCCAACAGGAATAACCAAACGTCCCCCAATTTTTAATTGTGCCATTAATGGTTTTGGTATAATTGGAGCTCCAGCAGTTACAATAATACTATCAAATGGGGCGTGAATAGGAAGTCCTTTGTAGCCATCGCCAAAGGAAAGATGTTTGGGACGAATTCCAAGTTTTGGTAATAAAATTGAGGTTTTTTTGAACAATTCATTTTGACGTTCTACACTGAAGACTTTGGCTCCCATCAAACACAAAACCGCAGTTTGATACCCTGAACCCGTTCCGATTTCAAGAATTTTATCATCTTTTTTTACTTCCAACAACTGACTTTGAAAAGCAACGGTATAAGGTTGTGAAATGGTTTGCCCGGCTCCAATTGGAAATGCTTTATCTTGATATGCATAATCTTCAAAACTAGAATTTAAAAAAAGATGTCTTGGAATTTTACTTACTGCATCCAATACATTTTTATCAATTATTCCTTTGGATTCAAGGAGTTTAACTAATTGATTTCTGAGTCCTTGATGTTTGGCCGTATCTTTCAAAACTATGGTTTATTTATTCGGTAAATTTAGAAAAGTAAATGTAATTTTAAATGTTGTATTATAAATTTTAAATGCTATTAATAATTCTCGTTTTATTGCTATTTTTGTTAAAAATACTTTTTATGATAAAAATAGGCGTTTTAGGAGCTGGGCATCTTGGAAAAATACATTTACGATTACTACAACAATCTGAAAAATATGAATTGGTAGGTTTCTACGATGAAAATCAAGAAAACGGAGCTAAAATTGCAACCGAATTTGGGTATAAACAATTCGATACTATTGCCAAATTAATTCACGCCGTTGATGTAATTGACATTGTTACTCCTACCCTTTCTCACTACAAATGTGCTAAAGTGGCTATTAAATCTGGAAAACATGTTTTTATAGAAAAACCCATTTCAAATACAGTAACTGAAGCGGAAGAAATCATTGCTTTAGCCAATGAATACAAGGTAAAAGGACAAGTTGGTCACGTGGAACGATTCAATCCTGCTTTTATCGCTACAAAGGACATGATTGACAATCCAATGTTTATTGAAACCCATCGATTGGCCGAATTTAATCCTCGTGGGACTGATGTTCCCGTAGTTTTAGATTTAATGATTCACGATATTGATGCTATTTTAAGCGTAGTTCCTTCTAAAGTTAAACTCATAAATGCAAGTGGCGTTTCTGTAATTAGTGACACTCCAGACATCGCAAATGCACGAATTGAATTCGAAAATGGTTGTGTTGCCAACTTAACTGCGAGCAGAATTTCTTTGAAAAACATGCGTAAATCAAGATTTTTTCAAAAAGATGCCTATATTTCTGTTGACTTTCTTGAGAAAAAATGTGAGGTTGTAAAAATGAAAGATGCTCCCGAAGTTCCTGGAGACTTTGATATGATTTTGCAAAATGCGGAAGGTGTCAAAAAACAAATCTATTTTGCAAATCCTGATGTAGAACAAAATAACGCCATTTTAGACGAATTAGATTCGTTCGCAGATGCCATAAATAATAACACAACTCCTGTAGTAACTTTAGAACAAGGAACTAATGCGTTGCGAGTTGCTTACCAAATAATAGATTGTTTTAAAAAATAAATATAGTATGAAAATTATAGCTGTAATTGGTGCTGGGACAATGGGCAACGGAATTGCGCATACCTTCGCACAAAGCGGATTTACCGTAAAATTAATTGATGTTTCTGAAAAATCATTGGATAAAGGAATGGCTACTATTGCTACAAATTTAGACCGAATGGTTACTAAAGGAACAATTACTGAAGAAGATAAATTCAAAACTATTTCTAACATTATCACGTATACCGATATTAAAGATGGTGTTATTGGTGTTGATTTAGTGGTTGAAGCGGCAACAGAAAACGTAGAATTAAAACTGAATATTTTCAAACAACTGAATGACGTTTGTTCGCACAATACTATTTTAGCAACCAATACTTCTTCTATTTCAATTACGCAAATAGGTTCTGTAGTTGCTCATCCTGAAAGAGTTATCGGAATGCACTTTATGAATCCAGTACCCATTATGAAATTAGTAGAAATCATTCGTGGCTATAATACCTCAGATGAAGTTACGAAATTCATCATGGAGCTCTCTGAAAAGTTAGGTAAAACTCCCGTTGAAGTCAATGATTATCCTGGATTTGTTGCCAATAGAATTTTGATGCCAATGATAAATGAGGCGATTGAAACATTATACAATAAAGTGGCTGGTGTTTATGAAATTGATACGGTTATGAAATTAGGAATGGGACAACCAATGGGACCATTGCAATTAGCTGATTTTATTGGTCTTGACGTTTGTTTAGCCATTTTAAATGTAATGTATGATGGTTTTAAAAATCCAAAATATGCTCCTTGCCCACTTTTAGTAAATATGGTTCGTGCTGGAAAATTAGGTTCTAAATCTGGTGAAGGCTTCTATGATTACAGCGAAAGTAAAAAAGCCGATAAAATCGCAAAACAATTCCTTTCTTAATTGAGTTTTTATATGTCAATAAAAGAAAATTTACTCAAAATAAAATCCTCGCTACCTGAACATGTAACCCTTGTTGCGGTTTCAAAAACCAAGCCTGTTGCCGATTTAATGGAAGCTTTTAATGCTGGCCAACGTATTTTTGGAGAAAATAAAATCCAAGAAATGACCGAGAAATGGGAACAAATGCCCAAAGACATTCAATGGCACATGATTGGTCATATTCAAACAAATAAAGTGAAATTCATGGCGCCTTACGTAAGTTTGATTCACGGAGTTGATAGTTTGAAATTATTGGAAGAAATCAATAAACAAGCCTTAAAAAACAATAGAATTATTGATTGTTTGCTACAAATTCACATTGCAGAAGAAGAAACAAAGTTTGGTTTGAATGAGGAAGAATTAAACAAATTACTAACCTCTGAATCATTTAAAAACTTAAAAAATATCAGAATAGTTGGTTTAATGGGAATGGCAACGTTTACAGAGAACCAAATCCAAATCAAGAAAGAATTCGAACATTTGAAATCTATTTTTGATAAGTTGCAAAATCTTAACACTGAAAATTGTCAAATGAACACTTTATCAATGGGAATGTCAGGCGACTACCAACTTGCAATTTCATGCGGAAGTACAATGATTCGTATTGGAAGTAGTATCTTTGGAGGACGATAAAAATAACCTTAAAATTTAAACTCATCTACTGCATACTCGACATAGAAACCACCGGGGGACAATTCAACGAAGAGGGAATTACCGAAATCGCCATCTATAAATTCGATGGTCACGAAATTGTGGATCAATTTGTCAGTTTGGTAAATCCTGAGATTCCAATACAGCCCTTTGTGGCAAATCTTACAGGAATAAACAATGCCATGTTACGATCGGCTCCCAAGTTTTTTGAAGTTGCCAAACGCATCATCGAAATTACAAACGATTGCGTTTTAGTTGCCCATAATGCCTCTTTTGATTATCGAATATTGAGAACTGAATTTCGCCGTTTGGGATACGATTTCAATCAAAAAACACTTTGCACCGTTGAATTATCCAAACAATTGTTGCCCGAACAAACTTCTCATAGTTTAGGAAAATTAGTTCGCGCACTTGGAATCCCAATGGCTGATAGACATCGCGCTAGTGGCGATGCAATGGCAACTGTAAAATTATTCCAATTGCTTTTGGCAAAAGACATAGAAAAAGTAATTGTAACCGAATTAATTAAAACCGAAATCCAAAAAGGAATTGCTCCAAAATTATATTCCATTATAGAGAATTTACCCTCAAAAACTGGCGTTTACTACATCCATAATGAAGCTGGAAAACTCATTTATATTGGAAAAAGTAAAAATATAAAAAAACGAATTAACCAACATTTTACAGGAATTGACAAAAAATCGAAGAAAATTCAAGCGGAAGTTTTTACCGTAACCTATGAAGAAACGGGAAGCGAATTAATTGCATTATTAAAAGAAAGTGAAGAAATAAAAATTCACAAACCCTTATTTAATAGAGCACAGCGGAAAAATATATTCAACTTGGCTTTGTATGTCGAAACGGATAAAAAAGGATATTTAAACTTGAAAATTCAAAAAACAGATGGCCGTCGCAAAGAAATAACCTCTTTCACCACTCTTCAAGAAGCAAAAGATACGTTGTTCAGAATTACCGCCGATTACAAATTATGTCAAAAATTCACTGGTTTATATGTTACTAAAGAAGCTTGTTTTCAATATAAAATAAAAGAATGTGACGGCGCCTGCGTTGGCGAGATCTCTACCGAAGAATACAATGGAAGAGTTCAGGAATTTGTATACAAAAATAGTTTTGAGAGTCAAAACATGATTGTCACCGATAAAGGTCGAACCATAAGTGAGCGAAGTGCGGTTTTAATCGAAAACGGCGTTTATAAAGGATATACATTTTACGATTTAAACTATCAAATTCACAAAATCGAAATTTTGAAAAATATCATAATTCCAATGCAAAATAATCGGGATACGAGAAACATAATACAAAGTCACATCCGAAGAAGTAAATATTTGAAAATTATAAAATTTTAATTTTTTGGAGCTATTTCCAGCTATCCGTTACAATCCACGAGATTGCTTCGTGCCTCGCAATACCGTGGGATTTCCACTGCTATCTGGGCTAAAATATAACAACTAATGAAGTATTTAATAACCATCGTAGGACCAACCGCAATAGGAAAAACTTCCTTGAGTATTGCTTTGGCTAACCATTTTGGATGTGAAATAATTTCATGTGATAGCCGGCAATTTTTTAAGGAAATGACCATTGGAACTGCCGTTCCTAACGAAAAAGAACTTTCCGAAGCAACGCACCATTTTATTCATAATAAGTCAATTTTTGAGAATTACACCGTTGGTGATTTCGAAAAAGAAGCGATTTCAAAACTTGACGAACTCTATAAAACTTCCGATTTTGCAATTCTTGTTGGCGGTTCTGGTTTATATGTGGATGCTGTTTTAAAGGGCTTCGATGAATTTACTGAAATTGAAAGTGCCGTTCGTGAACAAGTAAATTCCGATTATGAAAAACTTGGTATTGCCTATTTACAACAAAAATTAGAAGAATTAGATTCCGACTATTTTAAGTCTATTAGCATAGAAAATCCCCAAACATTACAAAATCCTCAACGAATGATGCGGTTTGTAGAAGTTTGCATTGGGTCCGGAAAACCCTATTCTTCATTCATGAAAAAGAAAAATAAGATACGGAACTTCACTCCTATTGTCATTGGTTTAGAAGCTGAAAGAAATGTGATTTATGATAGAATAAACCAGCGTGTTGAAATTATGATTAAAGAAGGTTTATTGGCAGAAGCCGAAAAAGTATATCCAAACAAACACTTAAATGCTTTACAAACGGTTGGTTACCGAGAATTGTTTGACTTTTTTGAAGGAAAAATAACTTTAGAATTTGCTATTGAAGAAATCAAGAAAAATACCCGAAGATTTGCAAAGCGACAACTAACTTGGTTTAAAAGAAATGAAACTACAAAATGGTTTGATTTCCTAACTAACACAGAAGAAATTACCACTTTTATCGCATCAAAAACAACAACTAACTAATGCCAATATCACCTAATTTCACATCCGTATTTAGTAAAGATTGGGAAATCAATTTCACGCAATGCACCCCAAATGGATATTTAAAATACACCGATTTATGTAATTTGTTACAGTTAACTGCTGCAGCACATTCTGAAATTGGAGGAATTAGTTTTTCGGATATGCAGGAATTTGATCAAGCATGGGTTTTAAGTAGAATGCGAGTAGAGATAACCGAATTACCAAAATGGAAAGATACCGTTACTGTTAAAACTTGGATAAATACCCTTGAAAATTCACGTTCCGTTCGGGCGTTAGAACTTTATGTAAACGGGATCAAATTAGTGGGATCAGAAACATTTTGGGCAGTATTTAATACCAAAACTAGAAGACCAGAACAATTGGCTTTGCCTTATTCCCATTTTAAACTTTTCCCAGAAAACAAAGCCACAAACGAATCGTTTTCTAAAATTAATGTTCTTGGAAATACCGAAATCGTTTTAAAAAAAACAGTTCTTTTGTCTGATTTAGACATTGTAAACCACGTTAATAATGTAAAATATTTAGAATGGTGTTTGGATTTTGTACCTACAGAATTGATTTTAAATCAAAAAGTAGCCAATTTTGAAATGAACTTCATGAAAGAATTATCTCTTGGTGATTCTATTTCAATTCATGAAAACGCAACTCAAAACAAAACCATTTTTAGTGTTGCTAAAGAAGATAAAAACTGCTTCGCATTTGAATTAAATTGGAAATAAAAAAGCTCCGATTTCTCGAAGCTTTTTAAAATTTATTTATACGGTTACCGCTTTATTTTTTACAACTAATCTAAACCCTTCCCCGTGAATGTTTAATATTTCAACCTCATCATCAAGTTTTAGATACTTTCTTAATTTTGCAATATAAACGTCCATACTTCTTGAGGTAAAATAATTATCATCTCTCCAAATTTTAGTCAATGCTAATTCTCTTGGCATTAAATCATTTTCATGAAGAATAAGCATTTTTAGTAATTCATTTTCTTTTGGCGACAATTTTATTGGTTCTTCATTTTTGAAAGTAAGGAATCTCAGTTTAGAATTAAAATGAAACTTACCGATTTCAAATTCAAATTTAGTAACATCATTTTTCACTTCTGATGATTTACGTTGCATAATGGCTTTTATTTTCATCAATAATACCTCAGAATCGAAAGGTTTATTCAAATAATCATCAGCACCAACTTTATACCCTTTTAAGACATCCTCTTTCATCGATTTTGCCGTTAAAAAAACAATCGGCACTTCTTTATTTTTTTCTCTAATTTCTTTCGCTAAAGTATATCCATCTTTATAAGGCATCATTACATCTAAAATACACAGATCATAGGTGTCTTTCTTAAATTTCTCGAAACCCTCCATTCCATTTTTTGCTAAAGTAACATCAAAGTCATTTAGCATTAAGTAATCTTTCAGAATAGCACCAAAATTTTGGTCGTCTTCAACTAATAGGATTTTTTTGTTTTCTGTTTCCATAATTTTTTTAATTAATTAGAGGTAATTTTATTATGAAGGTGCTGCCCTTCCCTTTTTCGCTTTCTACAAAAATTTGACCATCATGGTCTTCAATAATTCGCTTTACATAGGCTAAGCCTAGTCCGTGTCCTTTTACATTATGAATGTCGCCCGTATGCTCTCTATAGAATTTTTCGAAAATTCTTTTTTGAGCAACTTTACCCATTCCTGCACCTTGGTCTTTTATTTTAATAATAATAAAATCATTAACATTTTCAGTGTGGATATCAATAGCTGGATTTTCTGGCGAATATTTGATTGCATTATCTAATATATTGACAATAACATTTGTAAAATGAATATCATTTAAAAGTACCGTTGTTCTTGTAGCATTAAAATGCTTTGTAATTATTCCGCTTCTATCTTCAATAATTAAACTTACATGCTCTATTGCTTCTTCAATAATTTCATGAATATTATTGGATTTTTTATTTATTTCAAGCTCTTTTCGCTCTAGCTTTGATATTCGTAATACATTTTCTACTTGAGCGTGCATTCTTTTATTTTCGTCTCTAATCATTTGAAGGTACCGATATACCTTGTCCTTATCATCAATTATTTTCGGATTTTTTATTGCGTCTAAAGCTAAATTAATGGTAGCAATCGGTGTTTTAAATTCATGCGTCATGTTATTAATAAAATCGGTTTTGATTTCAGAAATTTGTCGCTGTCTAATTAATTGATTCAATGCACTGGTATAAGCAATGATGATAATTAAAGTAAATACGATCGATAATATTGAAATACCAACTAATTCTGAAAACAGAAATCGTTTTTTATTTGGAAAACTAACTAACAACTGATACCTACTATTTCCTTGATTATCTGTTAATATAGGAATTGAATGCGTTGTTTTTTTATCATATTTAAAATTTTCTGATTTTATTTTTGTTGCTAAACCATTACTATATACTCCAAATTCAAAGGGGGTTTTTACCCCATATTCAACTAACCCCTTAGCTAAATATTTTTCAAGTAATTCTTTAGAAATACGCTCCTGAATTGGCATAATGGAAGCGATATCTTTAAAAAAAATCTCAAATTGTGCATTGTCAAGAACATCTAATGTACCCGATTTTTCAATTTTAAGATCAGGGACTAAATTATTTTGAACCGATGAATTATCAATATTTGGATTACTATATACTTCAGTTACTCGTTTTGAAGAAAAGTTTTTAATTTTAACACTGTCTCTTTTTTTACTAAAAAGAGAAGTTGAAATATCATAATCTTCAGAAATAATACTATTTGAATATATTATTGTTTCATTAGTCTTAGCATTTTTTTGCACATAATAAAACTCTAATAAATCACTTTTTTGAGGAATTTTACCCGTACTATCTTTGTAATGATTGTACTTGTCATAAAAAGTATAGGCTTCATGTTTTTGAATTTTATCAGCTACATTACCCATCACCTCTTGAACATGAAATCGAAATTGTTCTTCGTTATTTTCTAATGAAGTATTGAACCAATAAACTTGCACCAAAATTATCCCTATTAAGGATAGACTCATTAAAACAACTAATAATCTAAAAAACAATTTATTCATCACTACAAATTTAACATTTTAACATTTAATCAATAAATACATTAACCAAACATTAACATCTAGGCTTTTAATTATTGAATTGTTATTTTTTTAAGAATTTCGTCTATCTTTTTTAATGTTTCATCGATAGTATTATTCTCCACGAAAAAATCACTCTTTTGACATTTCA
>JBIHZQ010000115.1:0-5436 GCA_044231345.1 Flavobacterium sp. | reverse complement strand
GATTCGCTTTAATTTTTCATAAAACCTAAATCAATAAAATATGCTTCTAATTTTTCTAAAATTAATTCTAAAGGATATTCGTCAAAGTATTTAAACGTATGTTCTTTGATGTGTTTTTCGTCAAATTCTTGATAAATCTCAGGCTTTAAATCTTTCAAATGAATCGAGACATTTTCTTTGTCATTTTCAAAAATCTGCCATGTTTCTTTGTCCACTGAAGGAGAAAACAAAGAGAACGTTGGGATTGAGAGTGCTTTGGCCATATTTACGGAGCCACCTTCATTTCCAATAAGCACATCGCATTGTGATAACAGCCCCAGAAATGGACGTAATCCTTTTGCATATAAATTAAAATGAATGTTTTTCTTTGTTTTTTCGTCGCATAAATCAAATAGTTTTTGAGCATCTTCTACCTGATTGGGAATGTAATTAAATAATATTTCTGCATCTAGTTTATCTACCACAAAATCAATTATTTGAGCCATTTTTTCTAAAGGATACGTTTTGTACCATTCACTTCCTAAAATACCTAACATTAATATTGGTTTTTCACCTAATGTGATGTGGTTTTTTGATAATAAATTTTGTGCTTCTTGTATTTCCTTAGGGGTTAGAAAAATCTTGGGTCTGTAGTTGGTAATTTTTTCAGAAATTAAAGGCTTTAATAACAAAAGCCGATTGTCAATGGCCAATCCTAATTCTGATTTAGTTCCGTTTTTAAAACGTTTTACGGTTTGATTATAAAAAATGTTTGAATATCCTTTGTCATAGGATATTTTAGATTTTGCTCCCGAAAAAAGGGTGATTAAGTTAGTTTCTAATTTGCAATAAGCATCGATAACTGCATCGTATTTATTGGCACGAATTGAAAAAATAAATTGAAATAATTTGGAATATGATTTCCTAACTTCATTTGAAAGCACTATTACTTTATCGATATTTGGATTTTCTAAAACTACCTCCAAGCAATTGGGATAACACATGTAATCAATTTCGGCATCAGGATAAAACTGTTTTAAATTGTTGCATAAAATCGTACTCGTTAATACATCTCCAATCCTTTTTTGCTGAATGACAAGTATTTTCATTTGAAATAATCATTTTTTGTTGCGCTAAAATACAAACTATTTACAGAACGTTCGTTTTCGTTTTTTTAAATAAGTAAAAAATAACCTCAAAAGTTATATTTTTGTACCGAATCAATTCAAAATAAAAATGGCAATTAGCGGATTAGTAATTACTTTTAACGAAGAAAAAATGATTGGAAAGTGTATTGATGCGCTTTTTAAAGTTTGTGATGAAGTGATTATTATTGATTCTAACAGTAAAGATAGTACCGTTGCAATTGCAAAAGAAAAAGGAGCTGTTGTTGTTTCTCAAGCTTTTTTAGGCGATGGACCTCAAAGAACTCATGGATTGCCATTTTGTAAAAACGATTGGATTTTGAACTTAGATGCAGACGAATTTCTCGATAGTGATGCGGAACAGTTTATTTTGAAGGAACGCTATTTAGATGGAGATTTTGATGCATTTAGTTTTAGGGTAAAAAATTATTTAGGTGATAAATTGATTGATTTTGCTGGGTGGTACCCCGATCATAAAGTTCGTTTCTTCAATAAAAAAACTGCAAAACCATCTGATTCTATTGTTCATCAGAAAATTATTGCTCAAAAAGAGAAAAAAGTACCCGTCCATATTTTGCATTATGGCTGGGAGTCTTTAGAACAAATAATTGCCAAAAAAAATCAATATTCTTCTTGGCATGCCCAACAATTGTATGATCAAGGTATTCGAATTAATGCTTTTAAGCCAATATTGAACGGAAAAGTTGCTTTCTTTCGTTGCTATTTCATTAAAAAAGGATTTTTAAACGGAATTGACGGATTGACTATTTCCTTAATTCAAGCTTTTTTCTCATATATGAAATATGCCAAACTGATAAAAATTCAAAAGAAAAACAGTTAGTTTTTTTATACTGCAACATCATAATCTCTTAAGGCATCGTTCAAGCTTGTCTTTAAATCGGTAGATGCTTTTCTTTTTCCAATGATTAATGCACAGGGAACTTGGTATTCACCTGCATCAAATTTTTTGGTGTAACTACCTGGAATCACTACTGAGCGTGAGGGAACAAATCCTTTCATTTCTATAGGTTTTTCACCCGTTACATCAATTATTTTTGTTGAGGCTGTCAAACAAACATTGGCACCTAGTACAGCTTCTTTACCTACGTGAACACCTTCAACAACGATGCATCTTGAACCTATAAACGCTCCATCTTCAATAATAACGGGTGCTGCTTGTAGCGGTTCTAAGACCCCTCCAATTCCAACCCCTCCACTTAAATGTACATTTTTTCCTATTTGTGCGCAGCTGCCCACCGTTGCCCATGTGTCTACCATTGTTCCCTCGTCAACATAGGCGCCAATATTCACATAACTAGGCATTAAAATGACACCTTTTGAAATATAAGCTCCATGTCGTGCAACTGCATTCGGAACTACTCGAATTCCTTTTTCGGCATAGCCCCGTTTTAACGGAATTTTATCGTGATATTCAAAAATACCTGCTTCTAATGTTTCCATTTTTTGAATTGGGAAATACATTACAACTGCTTTTTTCACCCATTCATTTACTTGCCATCCATTTTCTGTTGGTTCTGCCACTCGTAAAGATCCTGAATCTAAACGATCTATAACGTTTCTAATCGCAGAAGTAGTTTCTTCTTCTTGAAGGAGAGCACGATTTTCCCATGCTTTTTCAATGATGGATTGTAGATTTATCATATCAACTATTTTTTTTGTAAAGATAGGTTTTTTAGACAATTTGTAAAAATGATTTCTTTAAAGTCCATCAATAAAAGGTAAATCAACTCATTTTTTAGAATTTAAATTGGTATTTCATTAAAATAGATGAAATTTGTAAAAAAATAATCAAATATGTCAAGAATTCTAGCAATAGACTATGGTCAAAAACGCACTGGAATTGCAGTTACAGATGAATTTCAATTAATAGCATCGGGTTTAACGACAATTGCATCGGCAACAGCTATTGTTTTTTTGAAAGACTATTTTTCTAAGGAGAAGGTGGCCGAAGTACTAATTGGTGAACCCAAACAAATGAACGGAGAGCCCTCGCAAAGTGCAGCACAAATTGAGTTTTTTGTATCACAATTTAAAAGCAATTTTCCACAAATGATTGTGGTTCGAGTGGACGAACGATTTACATCAAAAATGGCTTTTCAAACGATGGTTGATAGCGGTTTAAAAAAGAAACAACGACAAAATAAAGCCTTGATAGATGAAATTGCAGCTACCATAATGCTACAAGATTATTTAATTCGAAAAAAACAGTAATTATAACTAAATTATAAAAATTTGCTAATTATTATTACCTGCTAATTCTATGTATATTTTTTCACTATTTTTGCCAACTAATCATAGGGAATTCGTCGTTACAATTGTGATGCTCCCCTAAATAAAAATAAAATGATTTTACCAATTGTTGGTTATGGCGATCCAGTTTTAAGGAAAGTAGGAGCGGAAATTACTCAAGAATATCCAAACCTGAAAGAAACTATCGTTGCTATGTATGACACGATGTATAATGCCTGTGGTGTTGGATTGGCTGCGCCACAAGTTGGAATTGCAATTCGTTTATTTATTGTTGATACTAGCCCTTTTGGGGAGGATGATGAGTTAGCTCAGGAAGAGCAATTGCAATTAAAGAATTTCAAAAAAACATTCATTAATGCAAAAATGATTAAAGAAGAAGGCGAAGAATGGGGATTTAATGAAGGCTGTTTGAGTATTCCCGATGTTCGTGAAGATGTATATCGAAATGAGAAAATTACCATTGAATACCACGATGAGAATTTTAATTTAGTAACAGAACAATATGAAGGTTTGATAGCAAGGGTTATCCAGCATGAATATGACCATATTGAAGGTGTTTTATTTACAGATAAAATCTCTTCATTGAAGAAGCAATTAATCAAGAAAAAACTTCAAAACATTATGGATGGTAAAGCAAGGCCTGATTATAAAATGAAGTTTTGTAATAAAAAAAGTGGTAGATAATTATTGCCAAATAAAATTGTATTAAAAAAAACATAATAACATTTATATAATGAATTTAGAAAAAATATTAGCAATTTCGGGTAAGCCAGGACTGTATGCATTAAAAATTCAAACTAGAACAGGTTTTGTTGCTGAATCATTAATTGATGGGAAGAAGATTACAGTTGGTATGAAAAGTAATGTTAGTTTACTTTCTGAAATTTCTGTATATACCAATACAGAGGAAAAACCATTAACCGAAATCATGAGAACTATTGCGATCAAAGAAGACAATGGACCAGCAATTTCACACAAAGAGGAAAACTCAAATTTGATTGCTTATTTTCTTGAAATTTTACCTGATTATGACCAAGATCGCGTTTATGCTTCGGATATTAAAAAAATATTAAATTGGTATAATATGCTGCAAACAAATGGATTAGTATCAAAAGAGCTGCCTGCTGAATCTGAAGTTACCGAAAACAAGTAAGAAGTATAAATTTTCAATACTTAATCCTGTCAAGAGCCATTTTCTTGTCAGGATTTTTTAATTTTACTAAAAACAAATCAAAATGAGTTCAAAACAAATCCAACTTCAAGCATTTGAAAGATTATTATTTATAATGGATGATTTGCGCGAAAAATGTCCTTGGGATAAAAAACAAACCATGCAATCACTCCGGCATTTAACAATTGAAGAGACTTATGAGTTGGGTGATGCAATTTTAGACAATGATTTGAATGAAGTCAAAAAGGAATTAGGTGATTTATTATTACATATTGTCTTTTATGCAAAAATTGGAAGTGAAACCAATGATTTTGATATGGCAGATGTTTGTAATGAAATTTGTGATAAGTTAATTCATCGACACCCACATATTTATGGTGATGTAGTAGTAAAAGATGAAGACGAAGTAAAGCAAAACTGGGAAAAATTAAAATTAAAGGAGGGAAAAAAATCGGTTTTAGAAGGCGTTCCTAAAAGTTTACCTGCCTTAGTAAAAGCCAGTAGAATTCAAGATAAAGTCAAAGGAGTTGGATTTGACTGGGAAGAACCACATCAAGTTTGGGATAAGGTTCAAGAAGAATTACAAGAATTGCAAGAAGAAGTAAAAGCTGGAAATCAAGATTCAATAGAAGCTGAGTTTGGCGATGTATTGTTTTCTATGATAAATTATGCTCGTTTTTTGAATGTAAATCCAGAAGATGCTTTGGAGCGAACCAATAAAAAATTCATTAATCGTTTTCAATATTTGGAAAATAAAGCAACAGCATTGGGAAAACCAATAATGGATATGACTTTGTCTGAAATGGAAGTATATTGGAATGAAGCGAAATTATTGTAAGGTCTTATTATACTTAATTGACTTTTACTCCC
>JBIHZQ010000043.1:0-16828 GCA_044231345.1 Flavobacterium sp. | reverse complement strand
AGTTGACGGAAAATAATTCACGTCCATTCGTTCGTTTTGTACCCTTAACATGTTAGCCACATCACACCATTCTAATGCGTTACGTAAGTTAGGCTCTACAATTACTCCAAGAGATTCAATGTGCTTTGGTATTAATGTTTTTGGTCCGCAAACACTAACTTCAGCACCTTGAAGTTGAAGCGCATAAATATTTGACAATGCCACTCTTGAGTGCAAAATATCACCGACAATTACTACTTTTTTTCCTGCAACTTCCCCAAGTTTTTCTTTGATTGAATAACTATCTAAAAGAGCTTGAGTTGGATGTTCGTGAGCGCCATCTCCTGCATTAATAATACTTGCTTTGACGTTTTGTGATAAAAAATGAGCTGCACCAGGGTTGCTATGTCTCATTACTACCATGTCTACTTTCATAGCTAGAATATTATTTACGGTATCGATGAGCGTTTCTCCTTTTTTTACAGATGATTGTGCTGCTGAGAAACTTATTACATCGGCTGAAAGTCTTTTTTGAGCCAATTCAAAAGAGAGTTTTGTTCTGGTACTGTTTTCGAAAAATATATTGGCTATGGTGATATCTCGGAGTGAGGGAACTTTTTTGATGGGACGATTAATGACTTCTTTAAAATGATCGGCAGTTTCAAAAATAAGGTCAATATCATTCTTATTGATGTATTTTATTCCCAATAAATGATTTACACTAAGTTCGCTCATTTTGATTAGTTTTGATTAGTATTGATTAAAAAAACGGCATCTTCTCCATCATTTTCGATCCAATTTACTTTTACTTTTTCGTCGTTAATTGCATCAACTTGTCGACCACGATAATCGGGTTGTATTGGCAAATGCCTACTAAAACGCCTGTCAATTAAAACCAGTAGTTCTATTTCTGCTGGCCTTCCGAATGATTGTATTGCAGTTAATGCTGAACGTATGCTTCGGCCCGTATATAATACATCGTCTACAAAAATTACTTTTTTATTTTCGATTAAAAAATCAATTTGTGTTTTATTGGCTTCTAATGGTTTTTCGGTTCTTCTAAAATCATCTCTAAAAAAAGTAATGTCTAAATAGCCTACTTCAATTCCGTTAATTTTATATTCATTTTCTAACAGTGCAACAAGGCGGTTAGCTAAAAAAGCTCCTCTAGGCTGAATTCCAATCAATACGGTATTGGTGAAATCAAGATGTTTTTCGATTAACTGACAGGCCAAACGATGAAGGATAATAGTAACTTCTTTTGAAGTGAGCAATACTTTTTGACTCATATGAAGTGATTGGTTTGGTTATGCAAATATACAAATTCCTATTTATGATTATGCACCAGAAGATATAGATTTTATCTTTACGCAATAAAACAAATTAGTTTTTAGCAGAAAATGAACTATAAGTTGCATTAAAAGGATCTAAATAATTTAAAAATTTTCAAAAAAAAACCTCAATAACTGAGGTTTTATATTATGATAATGAACAACTTAGGCATACATCTTTTTTCGTAATTCTTGAACTTTTTCATCGTCCAAATAATCATCAAAAGTCATGTATCGATCAATGGCTCCTTTAGGGGTTAATTCAATGATTCGATTACCAACTGTTTGTGAAAATTCGTGATCATGAGTAGTAAATATTACAGAGCCCTTGAAATTTTTTAATGAATTATTAAAAGCAGTAATGGACTCTAAATCCAGGTGATTTGTGGGTTCGTCAATCAACAACACATTGGCTCTTTGCATCATCATTCTGGACAGCATACAACGTACTTTTTCCCCTCCTGATAGCACACGACTGGTTTTTAAAGCCTCTTCGCCTGAGAAAATCATTTTTCCAAGAAAACCACGTATGTACACTTCATCTCGTTCTTCTTCTGTTTTTACCCATTGCCGTAACCAATCCACTAATGAATAATCATTTTCAAAAAAAGAATGGTTGTCTACGGGTAAATAGGCTTGGTTTGTAGTAATTCCCCAATCAAATGTGCCAGAATCTGATTTTTGTAGTCCATTAAGAATATCATAAAAAGCGGTGGTCGCTCTAGAATCTTTGGAAAACAATACGATTTTGTCTCCTTTTGCCATATTTAAATCAACATTGGTAAACAAAACATCACCATCAACTGACGCACTTAAGTTTTGAACATTTAAAATTTGATCTCCTGCCTCACGTTCTTGATCAAATATTATTGCTGGATATCGACGACTAGACGGTTTAATTTCGGAAATATTTAACTTACTAATCATTTTCTTTCTAGAAGTGGCTTGTTTAGACTTAGCGACATTGGCACTAAATCGTCTGATAAATTCTTCCAATTCCTGTTTCTTTTCTTCAGCTTTTTTATTTTGCTGCGCTCTTTGTTTGGCTGCAAGCTGACTCGATTCATACCAAAAAGTATAGTTACCCGAGTAATGATTTATTTTAGAAAAATCAATATCCGAAATATGAGTGCAAACTGCATCTAAAAAGTGTCGGTCATGAGAAACAACTATAACGGTATTTTCATAATTTGCTAGGAAATTTTCTAACCACGCGATTGTTTCAAAATCTAAATCATTTGTTGGCTCATCCATAATTAATAAATCAGGATTTCCAAAAAGAGCTTGAGCTAAAAGAACTCTCACTTTCATTTTTCCTTCCAAATCATTCATTAACGTATAATGACTGTCTTCAGAAATACCCAAACTAGACAATAACGAAGCTGCATCAGAATCAGCATTCCATCCATTCATTTCTTCAAATTGTACCTGTAACTCTCCTATTCTATCTGCATTGGAATCGGTATAATCTAGATACAAATCATCCATTTCTTTTTTTACGGCAAACAACACCTTGTTACCCATCATTACAGTTTCCAAAACCGTATGTTCATCAAACATGTTGTGGTTTTGGTTTAAAACCGACATCCGTTTTCCAGGTTCCAAATGTACATGCCCTGAAGTTGGATCCATTTCACCAGAAATGATTTTTAAGAAAGTTGATTTTCCGGCACCATTAGCACCAATTACTCCATAGATATTTCCATGGGTGAATACGGTGTTTACTTCGTCAAATAAAATTCTTTTACCAAACTGAACAGATAAATTATTAATTGTTAACATGAAAATGTATATTTTTTTGCAAAAATAGAAAAAATAGACTGGTAACTTACATAATAAAGTGCTAAATTACGGTGTTCTATTATTTAACGATGCATTAACAGTATTGTATTATTGGTCTGAATATTTTTGTGTATAATTTATATTAATGATTTCCCCAAAATCTCCGCTTTTAGTTATAGTACTTTCTGGACTACTTGTTTCGTTGTTTTCTTGTAATAAAGAATTTGACGGTAATAATTATGTTGCCTATTTTGGTGGTGAAGTTTCAAACCCTACAAGTCGGTTTGTTTTGTTTTGCAAAGACAGTGAAATCATTGATACCATTCCGTTAAAAAACGACAATACCTTTTTTATCAAATTTGATTCTTTGACTCCTGGGTTATATTCTTTTAAGCACAATCCTGAATATCAGTATGTTTACTTTGACAAGAATGATAGTTTGATGGTACAGATTAATTCAAAAGAATTTGACGAATCAATTGTTTTTTGCGGGAGAGGCGATGAAAAAAATAATTTTTTGATGGAATTATATTTGAAAAACGAAGCCGATAAACAAAAAATGTTTGATGTTTTTGATTATAATCTTCCTCATTTTATATCAACAATAGATTCTAGTTACCAATCAAATCTTACTTATTATTCCACGAAAAAAAACCTCATTAAATGGTCGAAAAATTTTGACCACTATGCAAAAGCCACATTAAATTTTCACTATTATTCAAAAAAAGAATTGTATCCTACCCTACATAAAATTCGAACTGGGGCTGATGTTTTTCCACAAATGCCAAAAGATTTTTATAACTACAGAAAAAAAGTCGATTTCAATGATGTTTCGTTACTCTCTTATACGCCTTATTTGAATTACATTACACACATGCTTAATAATGTTGGCGCCATTACCTATCACCATCATTTATCTGATGTTGATATTGCATTAAAAGTAAATGTAAACAAACTTCATATTGCCGATACATTAATTTCTAACAGTGAAGTAAAAAATAGGATATTTAATGGGATTGCATTCACCTATTTATTAGAGGATCAGAATATGGTAAATAACCATAAATTTTTTGAAACTTATAACCGACTTTCTTCAGACAAAAGTCAAAAAAATGAGATTGTTGAAATTGGAAAGTCAATTCAATTACTCGCTGTTGGAAAATCCTTACCAGCGGTTAATTTAACTGATATCAATGGTAACCAAATTTCTTCATCTACATTATTAAAACCTAAAACGGTCTTGTTTTTTTGGACAGAAAATGCAAGTTCTCATTTAGCCGCGGCCCACAGAAAAGTAATTGATCTTAAGAAAAAACATCCCGAATATCAATTTATTGCAATAAATCTCGATCGGGAACAAAGCAAATGGAAAGAAGTATTGTCAGTCTACAAATTTGGTGGAATTAAAGAATTTCGGGGATCAAATTTTGAAGAATTAAGGAAAATATGGGTAATAAACAAAATTCATCGCACCATCGTACTTGATGAAAATGGCACGATAAAAAATGCATTTGCAAATCTTTTTGATATTAATTTTGACAAAAATTTAGAATAATTTTCCTCCTATCTCACAAAAAAAGCGATTAGTAAACTAATCGCTTTTTTTGTTATTTATTTCCTTTTTCAAAGTCGGCAATAAATTGAGCCAATCCAATGTCTGTCAATGGATGTTTTAACAATCCTAGAATAGCAGAAAGGGGTCCTGTCATTACATCAGCACCAATTTTGGCACAATTAACTATGTGCATTGTATGTCGAACTGATGCGGCTAAGATTTGAGTTTCAAATCCGTAATTATCATAAATTTCACGAATTTCTTCAATTAGCGCTAAACCATCTGTTGATACATCATCTAACCTTCCAATAAAAGGAGAAACATAGGTTGCCCCAGCCTTTGCAGCTAGTAAAGCTTGGCCGGCGGAAAAAACTAAAGTTACATTGGTTTTGATTCCTCTATCAGAAAAATATTTGGCAGCCATGATTCCTTCTTTTGTCATTGGCAATTTGACCACAATTTGTTCGTGTAAATCAACGAGTTCTTCCCCTTCTCGAATCATTCCCTCATAATCAACCGCATTGACTTCGGCACTAACATCGCCATCAACAATTGAGCAAATTTCGATATAATGTTTTAGAATGTTATTTTTTCCTGTAATTCCCTCTTTTGCCATAAGCGAGGGATTTGTAGTAACGCCGTCTAAAACTCCAAGCGACTTAGCGGCTTTAATTTCATTTAAATTAGCAGTATCAATAAAAAATTTCATAAGTTATTTTTATAAATTAATCAATATTCCAATCCGAAAATCAAGTCTGTAAATTTCATTTACTTTTCCAAATTTACAATTTATAATGATTCATTAGTATTTTTTCAAACCATTTATCGGGCAAAATTCGTTTTAAAACAATAGAAAACAATTGCATAAAGCTTCCTACTTTATAATGAATATTTGGATTTTTATTTTGAATTATTTGGTGTACAATTTCAGCCACTTGATTTGGATTACTTCCACTATCGACATGGGTATCCATCATTTTAAGAGTAGCACCATATGGTTTTTCATAGGCCGAATTTACTATTATTGGCGAATGAAAACGACCTGCTGCAATATTGGTAGCAAAGTCGCCTGGAGCTAAATTTGTTATATGAATTCCAAAAGATTTTACTTCCATATTTATGGCTTCTGTTAGTAATTCTAACGCTCCTTTTGAGGCAGAGTACACACCACGATAAGGCAGCCCCATGTAACCCGCAATTGAGGTAACATTGATAATTAATCCCGCTTTTTGGAATCGCATTTGTGGCAACACCGCTTTCATTACCGCTATTGGACCAAAGAAATTTGTTTCGAAATTATTTTTGATTTCATCCATTGGAAGTTCTTCCAAAGGACCTGTTATTCCGACACCCGCATTATTAATTACGATATCTAATTTTCCCGAAGAAGAAATAATAGTTTCAATTGCGGCATCAATAGTCGCAGATGATCTGACATCGACTGCTAATAAAGGAAAAAGCGAGTTCGTCACCCGATCTGGATTTCGACTAGTACCGTAAACGATGTATCCTTTTTTGTGTAAAAATTCGCCAATGGCTTTACCAATTCCAGAAGAAGCACCTGTAATTAAAATAACTTTACTCATTTTGCAATTTGTAGGTCTAAATTTGAGGTTAAATGTAGTTAGTTTTTTAGAATTTTGAGAAAAAAAAATCTTCTATTTCAGAAGATACTTTTCTTTTTAAGGAAATAAAAAAAGGCAAGCGACCTACATCGCACCGCTCAACCACGTACCCTTGCTATGTTCCCATCCTGGGGGATTCTGCAGGAGCTGGTCGTGTAGGACTTGCCGTTGCAAATATACAAACTTTTTGTATTTTTGCAAAACGAAAATGGGTAAACATTCCTAATATAAACCTCACCTCAATTTCTAAATTTATATGAAAAATTATAACATACTATCGTTCATTTTATTAGCTATTATATTTTATGGGTGTAATGGATCAAAAAAAACTTCAGAAATTATTTTTAGTTTTGACAAAACTAATTTTAAAACTCAATATGTTGACAAAGAAGAATTATTCTTGTCAGTGATAAATTCTAAAAATAAAAAAATTGACAGCATTGTTTATTTCATTAATGACCAACGATTGGATAAAAAATCGGATTCGAAAAATTTAAAATTGGTAATTAAAGATCAAAAATTAGGATATCAAACTGTTAAAGCACGAATCTATTTTGAAGGGGAAACTCAAGAAATTTCGGAGCGAATTGAAATAGTTTCAAATGTTCAACCTAAATTACTTTCTTATACAATTGCTGGTGTTCATCCTCATGATGTCAATTCATTTACAGAAGGATTAGAATTTTATAATGATACATTATATGAAAGTACGGGACAAAAAGGTGCTTCTTATTTCAGAAAATACGACTATTCTACTGGAAAAAAATACCAACAAGTAGATTTGGATGCCCTTTATTTTGGCGAAGGAATAACCATTTTGAAAAATAAAATATACCAACTAACATGGCAATCTAATATTGGATTTGTTTATAATGCTTCAACCCTTAAAAGGGAAAAAACGTTCACTTATGACAAACCAATAGAGGGCTGGGGAATGACAAACGATGGCGAGTACTTATATCAATCTGATGGAACGGAAAAAATTTGGAAAATGAATCCAGAAACTTTAAAAATGATTGATTATATAAACGTTTATGCAGGTAGTAATAAAATTAAGAGTGTAAATGAATTAGAATTTATCAATGGCAAAATTTATGGGAATATTTGGCAAAAAGACGCCATTGCTGTAATTAATCCTACAACTGGTGCGGTAGAGGCAATTTTAAATTTAACCGATTTACGAAAGCAAGTAACTAATGATACTGCTGAAGTTTTAAATGGAATTGCTTATAATCCTAAAACAAAAACATTATTTGTTACTGGAAAAAATTGGGATAAATTATTTGAATTGAAAGTCTTAGAATAATCCATTCTAGAAATAAAAAAAGCCGAGCAATTGCTCGGCTTTTAGATTTATCATAAAAAGTGATTAGTCTTTTTGAGATTGTTGAGCTAGGTTATAGATAACTAAACCAAATCCAATTTTGTTAATTGCATCAGCGATGTTATAAACTACATCAATATCTAATCCTAAACCATGAATAGCGTTGTACCATCCGTCAGTTCCTAACATATATCCTAATGGATAAATAGACCATCCAACAAGTACAAACCAGCAAAGGATTTTATGAGCAGATAATACATTACCTCCAGCTGAATTAGCTAATTTAGAAGCATTTCCTAACCAAATATCATATACAATTACGAAGTAAGCGATTCCAGAAATTAACCCCCATGCGGCAGCATTGTCTCTATCAACAGCTTCTCCAATATAACCAGTAACTAACATTACTAATGAAAGGAAAATCATTCTCCACATTAATGATTGTTTAGCACCAGCTACTTTTAGAATTAAGAAAAACTCAACACACATTAACGGAACAGTAAGAGTCCAGTCAACATAACGGAAGAACGTAGGAGATTCATGGAATTCAGCCCAATAATCTCTCATGTAAAAATAATGTACTGCTGCAATAAAGGTAATTAAACCTGAAACTAAAACAGAAGTACGCCACTTTTTATCAAATTGACTAAGTGATAAAAAGAAAAAAGCTGAAGCAGCCATCATAGCCATACAGCCAACAAAAAAAGTAAACCCTACGTAGTCAGTAGGCAATAACTTAGAAATTAATCCTGTTGTAATCATAAAATTTGTCATAAAGGTTAATGGTTAAAAATTAGTTGATACAAACTTAATAAAAAATAATATTCAAAAATAAGAAATATGTTTTTTTTTATATATATTTTTACAATATAAATAATTATTTATGAAAAATTATTCAAAAATTCCAATCATATGTAGCTTTGTAGGGCTATGGGTTGATTCTTTTTTTTCAAATAAAATTCAATTACTAATTGGATTTTTTTTTATTTTTTCCTTTGGAATACTTCATGGAGCAAATGATTTGCTATTAATTCAAAAAATTAATGGCGAAAAATCGTATAAATCATTCTTAAAAATTATTACTTATTATTGTATAATAATTGCAATTGGAATTGGCCTTTTCTATTTTATTCCTGGTATCGCCTTACTCCTATTTATTATTGTTAGTGGCTATCATTTTGGAGAGCAACATTGGCATTTTGATGTCGTCGTTGCAAAATGGTTTCAACGTTTATTTCATTTTATCTATGGAACTTTACTCTTATTGCTACTTTTTTACATTAAAGCGAAAGAAGTAAGTTTTATTATTTTCTCAATAACTAAAGTGTCAATTCCAATTACATATTTCCAAAATTTATTTTATATTTTTTCAATTATTCTTCTTGCCTTTTTTTATGTGTCCTATAAAAAGGAGGTATTTTCAATCAATAAGTTAATTTTAGAAATTTTTCATTTAATCATTTTTGCTATACTATTCAAAGCAACTGAATTAATTTGGGGGTTTGCAATCTATTTTGTTTTTTGGCATAGTATTCCGTCAATTATTGATCAAATTGTATTTATCAATGGGACACTAAGCGTTAAAAACTGGCTAAAATATATTAAATCTGCAGCGCTTTATTGGATGATGTCCCTGATTGGAATTTTCATCTTGTATTCGATTTTAAAAAATACACAAATTTTTAATGCCGTTTTCTTTTCATTTTTGGCGGCCATAACATTCCCACATGTGTTGGTGATTTTCAAAATGTTTGACTTAAAGAAATAAAAAAACCGAGCTGTTTCTAGCTCGGTTTTTATTCTTAACAAAATGAAATTACTTCACTTCTTCATAATCAACATCTTGTACATTGTCACCTTGAGGCTCTCCTTGTGGCTGTGATTCTTGAGCTTGTCCTTGTTCTCCTTGAGCATACATTGCTTCGGTAGCAGTTTTCCAAGCGGCATTGATATTGTCTAATCCTTTTTGGATTGCAGCGATATCTTGCGATTGGTGTGCCATTCTTAATTCGGTCAAAGCATATTCAATTGCTGTTTTATTTTCAGCCGATAACTTATCTCCTAACTCTTTCAATTGAGACTCTGTTTGGAAAATCATTCCATCAGCTTCATTCAATTTTTCTGCACGTTCTCTAGCTATCTTATCAGCATCTGCATTTGCTTCAGCATCTTTTTTCATTCTTTCGATTTCTTCTGCGGTTAATCCCGATGAAGCTTCAATTCGGATATCATGAGATTTTCCTGTTCCTTTATCGGTAGCAGAAACTTTGATAATACCATTAGCATCAATATCAAAAGTTACTTCAATTTGAGGAACACCTCTTGGCGCTGGCGGAATACCATCTAAGTTAAAACGACCGATAGTTTTATTATCAGCGGCCATAGCTCTTGCACCTTGCAATACGTGCAATTCAACTGTAGGTTGAGAATCTGCAGCGGTAGAAAATATTTGTGATTTCTTAGTTGGAATAGTAGTATTCGACTCAATTAATGTGGTCATCACACCACCCATAGTTTCGATACCTAAAGATAAAGGTGTAACATCCAATAACAATACATCTTTTACATCTCCAGAAAGAACTCCACCTTGAATGGCAGCTCCAATTGCAACTACTTCGTCAGGATTTACTCCTTTTGATGCTTTTTTACCAAAGAATTTTTCAACTTCTTCAGCAATTCTTGGCATACGAGTTGAACCACCTACCAAGATAACTTCGTCAATATCTGAAGTGGATAATCCTGCATCTTTTAGTGCTTTAGCAACAGGTTCCATTGAGCGTTTGATCAATGAATCCGCTAATTGTTCGAATTTTGCTCTTGTTAATTTTTTAACTAAGTGCTTTGGTCCTGAAGCTGTAGCGGTAACGTAAGGCAAATTGATTTCTGTTTCAGCAGATGATGACAATTCGATTTTCGCTTTTTCAGCTGCTTCTTTGATACGTTGCAAAGACATTGGGTCTAAACGAAGGTCAATACCTTCTTCTGTTTTAAATTCGTCAGCTAACCAATCAATAATTGTTTGATCAAAATCATCTCCTCCTAAGTGAGTATCTCCATTAGTAGATAATACTTCAAAAACTCCGTCTCCTAATTCTAAAACAGAAATATCGAAAGTACCTCCACCTAAATCGTAAACGGCAATTTTTTGGTCTTTTCCTTTTTTATCCAAACCATATGCTAAGGCTGCAGCAGTAGGCTCATTGATAATACGCATTACTTTCAAACCAGCAATTTCTCCTGCCTCTTTTGTAGCCTGACGTTGTGCATCGTTAAAGTATGCTGGAACAGTAATAACTGCTTCTGTAACGGTTTGACCTAAATAATCTTCCGCTGTTTTTTTCATTTTTTGAAGTGTCATTGCAGACAATTCTTGTGCAGTATATAAACGACCGTCAATATCAACTCGTGGTGTATTGTTGTCTCCTTTTACTACTGAATAAGGAACTCGTTTTGCTTCATCTTGTGTTTCAGCAAATGTATGTCCCATAAAACGTTTGATCGATGCAACCGTTTTAGTTGGATTGGTTACTGCTTGTCTTTTTGCAGGATCACCTACTTTGATTTCACCACCTTCAACAAAAGCGATTACAGACGGAGTTGTTCTTTTTCCTTCTGCATTAGGAATTACAACTGCTTCACTTCCTTCCATTACAGAAACACAAGAGTTGGTTGTACCTAAATCAATTCCAATTATTTTACCCATTTTTATTATAATTAAATTTTAATTTTCATTTAAAAACTCAAAGTCGATTAGTCAATCTTTATGCCATAGCAAAAATTAGTAAAAATTGTCAGTTCTATTATTTCATTTTTGAATCACTATGACAAGTTGACATTTATTTGCAAATTCAAATGAATCAATTATTGTGATTTTGATAGAATTATTGATTATTACTACTCATTTATTATTATTTAACTATCAAAATTGAATTATCATTTACAATAATTTATATTTGCCTATAAAATTGACACTATGGAAGAATGTATTTCTGTTTTTGATATGTTAAAAATTGGCGTAGGCCCATCGAGTTCTCATACCCTTGGACCTTGGAGAGCTGCAGAGCGTTTTTTAGGAGAGCTAAGAGACGAAAATATTCTTGATTTAGTCAGTCATATCAAAATTGATTTATATGGGTCGCTTTCTTTAACCGGAAAAGGACATGCGACCGATTTGGCCTTAATGCTTGGTCTTAGCGGACAAGATCCTGAATACATTCCAATCGAATCAATTGATAGTATCGTTTCGGAAATTAAAAAATCTAAAACTATACGATTAGGCAACGAAATTAGCTTACCCTTTTCTCCAGATGAAGACGTAATTTTTAATAAAAATTTTCTACCTTTTCATGCTAACGGTTTAACATTTACTGTTGAATTAACAGATACCAAGCACTTCAGTTCTACCTTCTACTCTATTGGAGGAGGATTTGTTGTAAAAGAAGAACGCATAAATGCCAGAAGAAAAAACGAAATTAAATGTGCGTTTCCTTTCAAAATTGACAAAGCCGCTGAATTATTGCAATTCTGTCAAATAGAACAAAAATCCATTTCTGAAATCGTTTATGAAAATGAAAAATCGATGAGAAGTGAATCAGCTATTCACGATGAATTGATGCGAATTTGGAACACTATGCTGGAATGCATGTATACTGGATCTCATACTCAAGGGGTATTGCCTGGCGGTTTGAATGTTCATCGACGCGCCTTTGACATGCACCAAAATCTAATAGGATTAGCTAACTATAATTCTCCACAAGAATGGTTAGAAACCATTAGAAAAACAGAGGTAAAATTCAGACAAATTCTCAAATGGGTTAGTTGCTTTGCCTTAGCCGTTAATGAAGTCAATGCTTCTTTAGGGAGGGTGGTGACTGCTCCAACCAATGGAAGCGCGGGAGTAATTCCAGCAGTATTAATGTATTATTTAGTCATTGAGAATCACCAAGCTGGCGAAAAAGAAATCAAACAATTCTTGATGGTTGCTGGCGAAATTGGCAGTATTTTCAAAAAAGGTTCAACTATTTCGGCTGCTATGGGTGGTTGTCAAGCTGAAATTGGTGTTTCCTCGGCCATGGCTGCTGCTGCTTTGTGCGAATTAATGGGGGGCTCTCCAGAACAAGTACTAATTGCCGCCGAAATTGCAATGGAACATCATTTAGGTCTCACTTGTGATCCTATTGGTGGTCTGGTTCAAATACCGTGCATCGAAAGAAATACTATGGGCGCAATTAAAGCAATTAACGCTGCGGAATTAGCTTTGGAAACCGATCCTAAAAATGTAAAAGTTCCGCTTGACAAGGTGGTTGATACCATGTGGCAAACTGCTAAAGACATGAATACTAAATACAAAGAAACCTCAGAAGGCGGTTTAGCAATAGCCGTAAACATGGCCGATTGTTAATCTGTTTTTTTAGACTTCCTTCTCGTATCGATTATATAAATAATCTTCCAAACCTCTTTTTCTTTAAAAAGAGTAAAAGCATTCACGCCAGAGTGACTCAATTTCCCATTAAGATAGAATTCATAGGGTGTCCAAGCATGAGCCATAGCTCCATCAACTTGAATGGAATAATTTAAAATTTTTTCTTGAAAATTCATTTCTTTTGGAATGCCAGCAATTGATTTATAAAAATCTTCAGTTTTTTCAGCCGATAAACTATTGCTGAATTCTCTTTCTGATATGGATTGTAATATTAATTTTTCAGCACAAACAGATTTTAATTTTAAAGTGTCTTTTGCATGAAAACCTTCAAAAAAAGTTTCAATTGTTTTTTGCACTTCATTATTCTGAGCCTGAATTTGCACTGCGAAAATAAATAATAAAATACTAAGGGTTTTCTTCATAGGAAACTTCATTTATGATTGGATTCAACACTAGTATATTTTTAATATAATTTAACACAAAACTAATCGATTTTATTACTTTTACACCAAAATATTTACTTTTTGAAATTTTAACAATCTAGTCAATGTCAGTCGCAAAAAAAGATTATAAAAGAGTTACTACCAAATCGTTAATTGAAATGAAAGCCAATGGCGAAAAAATCTCTATGCTTACGGCTTATGATTTTACCATGGCAAAAATTGTAGATACTGCTGGAATAGACGTTATTCTTGTTGGCGATTCTGCCTCTAATGTAATGGCTGGACACGAAACGACACTACCCATTACTCTTGATCAAATGATTTATCATGCATCCTCTGTGGTTCGGGCTATTGAACGTGCGTTAGTAGTGGTTGATTTACCATTTGGAAGTTACCAATCCGATCCTAAAGAAGCGTTACGTTCCTCAATTAGAATTATGAAAGAAAGTGGCGGACATGCAGTGAAGTTGGAAGGTGGTAGCGAAATTAAAGATTCAATTAAAAAAATATTAAATGCTGGAATTCCTGTAATGGGACATTTAGGTTTAACTCCACAATCCATCTATAAATTTGGAACTTATACGGTTCGAGCTAAAGAAGATGAAGAAGCTGATAAATTAATTGAAGATGCAAAATTACTTGAAAAATTAGGTTGTTTTGCTCTAGTATTAGAAAAAATACCAGCAAATTTAGCTACAAAAGTAGCAAAAAGCATCTCCATTCCTGTGATTGGAATTGGTGCAGGAAGTGGCGTCGACGGACAAGTTTTAGTCATTCATGATATGTTAGGAATGAATAATGAATTTAGTCCCAGATTTTTAAGGCGGTATCTTAATTTATATGAACAGATGACCAATGCGATTGCAAGCTATGTCAGCGATGTGAAAAATAGTGATTTTCCGAATTCTGATGAGCAATACTAGTATTGATTTGTTATTTTTAATACCAAGCGATTCTTCTAGTTTTTTGTCTAAAAATAAAATTATGATAGATTTGTTTAAAGGGACATTTTTGAATCGAATGTTTATTAAAGTTTTATTTGAAAATAATTTTTTCCCAGCTTTTCCTTAAATGAAAATAGTTTCCTGTAAATCCAACCTTCAAATTCTCCACGAAGACAACCATCTTATTGTGGTTAATAAACGTGTTGGAGATATCGTACAAGGAGACAAAACAGGAGACAAACCCTTATCTGAAATTGTAAAAGAATTCATTAAAGACAAATACAATAAACCAGGTGAAGTCTTTCTTGGCGTAGTTCATCGATTAGACAGACCCACTACTGGAATCGTAGTTTTTGCTAAAACAAGTAAAGCATTAACCCGACTCAATGAGCTTTTTAAAAACAGAGAAACTCAAAAAACGTATTGGGCCATTGTAAAAAACAAACCTTCAAAGTCGCAAGATAATCTTGTTCATTTTTTAAAGCGAAATGAAAAAAATAATACTTCAAAAGCCCACAGCAACGAAGTCCCTGAAAGTAAAATTGCCAGTTTAGATTATGTTATTTTCAAAGAATTACAAAACTATTTTGCGTTAGAAATCAATTTGCATACAGGAAGACACCATCAAATTAGGGCTCAATTAGCAGCCATCGGTTGTCCAATTAAAGGGGATTTAAAATATGGATTTGATCGAAGCAATCCAGATGGAGGTATTCATTTGCATGCAAGAAAATTGGTTTTTATCCATCCCGTGACAAAGGAACTGCTCACCCTTATAGCCCCAACCCCAGAAGAAGCAATTTGGATGGCAACCAATTAAAAAATTAGTACATTTAGCATTAAAATTAGAACTATGTCATTCAAATTTAACGTTGATTACCGCAAAGAATCTTTAAAAAAACTCTTGCGCCTCCTTATTTTAAAAGAACAAGAAATAATAGACGCGCTTTATGCAGACTTTAAAAAACCTACTTTTGAAGCAGTAGTAACCGAAACAAATTATGTTATTTCTGATTTAAAAGACACCATAAAATCAATACATACTTTAGCAAAACCAAAAAAAGTTTGGCCTTCCCTACTCAATTTTCCATCAAGCGATTACATTTATAGTGAACCTTATGGAAATGTACTCATATTCGCTCCTTGGAACTATCCCTTTCAACTCGCACTTTGTCCCTTAATTGCTGCAGTAGCTGCAGGAAATAGAGTAACTTTGAAGCCTTCGGAATTAACCCCAAATACCTCCAAAATAATTGCAGCAATTGTTGCTGAAACATTCGAATCCAATCATGTTAATGTTGTTGAAGGTGGTGTGGCAAAGGCTACTGAATTATTAGCTGAACGTTGGGATTACATCTTTTTTACGGGTAGTGTTACGGTAGGAAAAATTGTGGCCAAAGCTGCAGCTAATTATATGACACCTATTACCTTAGAATTAGGTGGCAAAAACCCATGCATTGTTGATCAAACCGCTAATTTAAAATTGGCTGCAAAGCGTATTGTTTGGGGGAAATTTATCAATGCAGGTCAGACCTGTATCGCTCCTGATTATATTTTAGTGGAAAGTACGGTAAAAAACCAATTTATCAAGTATTTAAAAGATGAAATTGTTATTGCTTATGGCGAAAAACCTTATCAAACAGCTGATTTTTGTAGGATTGTGAATGCTAATAATTGGGATCGTTTGCATCGATTATTGGAAGGCGAAAAAATTATTTTTGGTGGTGACCACAATCGAGAGGAGGTATATTTAGGACCTACATTAGTAGATGAACCTTTGATTGAAAGCGCCTTGATGCAAGACGAAATATTTGGTCCCATTCTTCCAATATTAGCTTATTCAAACGAATCACAAATTGAAACTATTCTCTCGAACTATGAAAAACCATTGTCGCTTTATGTGTTTTCCGAAAATAACAAATTTTCCGAAAAAATAATACAATCCTATTCCTTCGGAGGTGGATGTATCAACGATACCGTAATTCATTTTTCGAATAAACGACTGCCTTTTGGTGGAGTTGGAGATTCTGGAATTGGTTCGTATCATGGCAAGAAAAGTTTTGACGTTTTTTCGCACAAAAAAGCGATTGTAAAAAAAGGAAATTGGCTTGATCTTCCAATTCGTTATGCTCCTTACAAAAATAAAATTGGTATAGTAAAAAAATTACTCCGATGGCTGTAACCAAATAAATTGTTGAGAATATTCTTATGTACTACTAATTTATTATATTTACAAACCCAATATCCTACCTTTAGACTTAATTTGTATAACACTGTGTTTTAATAACCATTATCAATTTCATTATGGAATTACAACACATTTTTATTTATTTGGCTTCAAATTGGCAAGTTTTTATTAATTTTTCGAATTGTTTTACTCTCGTTTCTATACCAATAGTTAGTTGGAACTGGATTTATCCTAT
>JBIHZQ010000042.1:0-16830 GCA_044231345.1 Flavobacterium sp. | reverse complement strand
GAAACCAAAAACTGAGAGAGTAGGTAAAAATAATAAATAAAAAAAATTAAATTATGAAACCTTCAGTACAATATAATGACAGAATCGGTCATGCTTCAGCTGATATTTATGGAATTGACTATAATCAAATTGCCCAACGTTATAATCTTGGGGAAAGGTATACAATCATCGGAATTTCTCTTCATGGAGTTAGTGAGATTGATGTGTCTTTTTTATGTATTGACAATGAAGAAAGTACAACAGAAAATGAAGTATTAGTCGATGTTATTCCTAGTATAGATGTTGAAATTAATAGCGTCATTGAACGTCTCAATGTGACTATCAATATTACACGTAATAAACGATATGATAATCCAGAACTTGATACAGTTAGAGAAGAGATAATTGAGGAAGATGAAAATGTAGATTAATAACTTGTCACTCAGCTAGCGCGGATTTGCAATCCGTGCCTACAAAGACAATAAAAAAGGAATGATTTTTATAATAAAGGAAAAATGATTAAAAGAAAAAGACCCATCATTGCTGGTGGGTCTATATTCTTTGACTTGGTTACTTTACCAAAAGGTAAGAGGCTTTTCCAAGCATAACATTACAAATGTATAACTAATTACTTAGTAATCAAAATGAATTACAAAACCTATGAAAAATATTTTTCTGCTTTAAGGATGAATCGGTATTTACTTGCTTCTTCATTAATTGAAAAAAAGGCCACACAATTGTATGCTTCCAATATTCAAGTTTCTCAATCTTTTCATCCGCTGATAGGAATATTGGAAGTTGTAATTAGGAATTGTATTAATGAAATTCTCAGTACGCATTTCCTAGATAATGATTGGATAATAAACCAAAAAAACGGATTTATGATTGATCCCTCTTTAACTTTTAGACATAAAAAAACAAACCAAATAATAACAAATGATTTTTTGTTTAGAGAAGTTATAAAGGCAGAAAAAAATGTTTTAAAAAAGGGGTTTGTTGTTACAAGTGGTAAAATTATTGCTGAACAAACTATGGGATTTTGGACAGACTTATTTGAAGTTCACAACTACAAATTGCTACATGGAAAACCAATAAAAATCTTTACCAAACTCCCAAAGAACTATGGACGGAAAGAAGTAAATGAAGAATTTAGAAAAATAAGGTTATTCAGAAATAGAATTAACCACAATGAACCAATTTGTTTTTATGGGAATGCTATAGATTTTTCAAAAACGGAAGAGGTGTATCAGTCCATAATTAATATAATCATATGGATAAATCCAGAACTTATAGAAATAACAACACCTCTTGACACTGTAATAAAACAAATATATGAAGCTAAGAAAATGGTATCCACATAATTTTGGTGGGGAATAAAATTAAACATCTATTTGGCATGATTATGTCCCAACAACAGTTAGTGCGGTTTTACTTCGTAATTCATGTCCTTGCGGGGAACGTGGCAATAGCAATGCAGAAACGTGGTTCCTCTCAATGTTGGGAATAGAGTTTTTTAAAAATATTAAAGTAATAAAACTATGAATGAATTATTTATTGGTATTGTGATTAGCATTATAACAGGTCTTTTATCGTCCTATTTGTTTTTAATGTATTTTCTAAATAGAAAAAGAGTGAAAATTGATATTTCATCATACATCAGTAAAGTAACTTTTGAAGGGCAAACCAATTATTTTTTCAAGTTTGTAAACAAAACAAATTATGAAATTTTTGATATTCGCGTGGAACCAACCTTTTATAAACAGGTTGGAGCAATTGGAGGGATGAATCTACAAGGAAAAGATATCACTTTAAAAGATGATTTTATTTCTTACATACCTAGAAGAAAAAATACTGATGCCAATAATTTACATGCCATGAGAATTAGAACAATAGAAAATTTAGAAGAAAACTGGACAGATGCATCGTCATTCATTAGACTCACCATAATAGCTAAACATTCTTTATCGGGTTTTACGGATGTTTTTGTGAAGGATTTTCACACAAAAGATTCAATAACTACCAAGAAATTCAAATCGGGAGATTCGTTAGATGTTTATTAATATTTAACATATATTACTTTCACAGAAACATATTAATAAATATATTTGTATACATATAAAAACAAAAATTATGAAAACAGACGTTATTGTAGGATAATTCTTTTAGAAAAATAAATAACACTATAAACAGCCAGCATATGCTGGTTTTTTTGTTGAATAAAATCTTATCGCTCGGATTTTCAATTCGTGCCCAAAAGAAAGAAGTTAATTGAGTTGCAATCTCTTGGATATAGCGGAGAGCCCGGCCATTCGCCAAAATACAATAAAATGTTAAAATTAAATCTTGAAATAACAGTTTTAATAAGAAAATAGGTGTCTAATTGCGAAAATGATTTATATTCGCATCTCTAAAATTAATAGTATGAAAAAAATTATTTTATCCTTACTTGTAGGGATTATGCTTATTCCTACCAGCGTTAGGGCGGATGAAGGAATGTGGTTTTTGATGTTCATTGAGCGTCTGAACCACCGCGATATGCAAAAAATGGGATTACAATTGACGGCTGAAGAAATATACAGCATTAACAACCACAGTTTGAAGGACGCCATCGTTCAGTTCAATGGTGGATGTACTGCGGAAGTTATTTCAAAAGACGGATTGGTTTTAACGAACCACCACTGTGGATATGACGCGATTGCTGAGTTATCAACGGCCGAGAAAAATTATTTAAAAGACGGTTATTGGGCTGCCAATCGTGCTGCCGAAATGAAACCGTCAAGCCTATTTGTTCGATTTTTTGTTCGTATGGACGATTGCTCGAAACGAATTTTGGCAAAAGTAAATGATAAAATGACAGAGGCTGAACGTGAAAAAGCAATCAACCAAGAAATTGCGTTAATCGAGAAAGAAAATAACGAAGGAGGGAAATATACAGTTTCTGTTCGTCCGTTTTTTCAAGGAAACGAATTTTATTATTTTGTGTACCAAGATTATAAAGACGTTCGATTAGTGGGAACTCCACCAGAAAGTTTAGGAAAATTTGGTGGTGATACGGACAACTGGGAATGGCCACGTCATACGGCCGATTTTTCTATGTTTAGAATTTATGGTGATAAAGACGGAAATCCAGCGGATTATTCTACTAACAATGTTCCGTTGAGTCCAAAACACTACTTGCCAGTAAATTTAAAAGGAGTAAAAGAGGGTGATTTCGCCATGATTTTAGGATATCCAGGAAGAACTAACCGTTGGATGCCAGCAGGTGGAATAGAGCAAAACGTGAAGTTTGCTTATCCAGCATGGGTTGAAGGTGCGAAAACGGGTATGGACAACATGAAAAAGTACATGAATCAAAGTGAGGCTTTGAATTTAGTGTACGCTTCAAAATATGCTTCTACGGCTAACTACTGGAAAAACCGACAAGGAATGATTGATGCGTTGACAAAATTTGGCACTGCAAAATCAAAGACTGCTCAGGAAACAAAATTCAATAAATGGGCGAACAAAGCTGAAAATAAAACCAAATATGGAAACGTAATTGCGACCATTAACAAGTATTATGCCTTGACCAATGAGAAATCACGTCATGATAATTACTTACAGCAATTATTCAGAACTTCTTCTTTCGGTACTATCGGAAGAACGTTGGGAAGACAATTAGACGGTTACGTAAAAGCGGATGCGGCAAAACGTGCTCAAATGGCACCTGGAATTGTTGAAATGGCTACAGAAATGTTTAAAGAATTACACATTCCAGCAGAAAAAGATATTTTGGCGGCTCAATTAAAAGTATATTCTACTAAATCAACGGGATATGCGATTGCGCCAATGGTAAAAAAATTAGGAGATGAAAACGGAAATGATTTCACAAAGTATGTAAATGCAGCTTTTGATTTAAGTGTTTTGACTTCAGTAGATCGAATTAAAGCGTTTTTAGATTTGCCAAGTGAAGGGATTTTGACTAACGATCCAATTTATGCGTTGTCGAATGATATGGTGTCTCATTTTAACTCAAAATCTGACGAAATTGCTAAAGCACAAAATGATTTTGGTGCCTCATTCCGTTTGTTAGTGGAAGGATTAAGAGAGTCTAAAATTGGCGCGATTAAGTACCCAGATGCTAATTCAACATTGCGATTGACTTATGGAAAAGTACGTTCTTTGCCAGCAGACAAGCGAAATGATGCTAAAATAAATAACTATACTACCATGGATGGTATGGTGAAAAAATACAAAAAAGACGATCAAGAGTTTGATTTGCCTACTCAGTTAATCGACATGAATAAAGACAGAAAGTATGGTCGTTTTGTAGATAAAGATGGTTCTATGCACGTAAATTTCCTTACGGATAATGACATTACGGGTGGAAATTCTGGTTCGCCTGTATTAAACGGTAAAGGAGAATTAATTGGACTAGCATTTGATGGAAACATCGAGGCAATGGCTGGTGATGTTATTTTTGATCCAAAATTGCAACGTACAATTAATGTTGATATTCGTTATGTTTTATGGGTAATTGAGACTTTCTCAGGAGCTAAACACATTGTAGATGAAATGACATTGGTGGAGTAATAAATTCCAATACATCAATGTTTATTTGAATTCAAAAACCGATTTAAGAAATTAAATCGGTTTTTTTTATCCAGTTGTTTTATTTACTATTTTTGATAAATATATATATGTCCCTATGATGGTATTAAAGTTTTTGATTTTATTTATTTCATTTCAAGTGATAGGCGAAACCGATTTTGAAAAAGCAGAAAAATTATTCAATAAACAGCAGTTTACGGAAGCTAGACTACTTTTTGAAGATTTTTTAAAATTGAATCCAAATCATGTTAAATCTATTGAGTACTTGGGAGATATTGCTGGAAAAGGCAAACATTGGGATACCGCTATTTTTTATTACGGAAAACTTAAAGGACTTAAACCATTAGAGGCTAATTATTATTACAAATATGGAGGAGTTCTGGGAATGAAAGCTAAAGAGAGTAATAAATTCAAAGCATTAAGTTTAATAGGCGATGTAAAGTCTTCGTTTGAAAAAGCGATTCAGCTCGATTCTAATCATATTCCAGCTCGTTTGGCCTTAATTGAATTGTATCTTCAATTGCCTGCATTTGTTGGAGGTAGTGAAGCCAAAGCCAAAAGATATGCCAATGAAATAGTTGTAATTTCACCCATTGACGGGCACCTTGCTAAAGGGCGCATCGAGGAATATTTTAAAAGATACAAACAAGCCGAAAAGCATTATTTAATGGCTGTTTCCATAGGCAAATCATCTATTGCACAACAAAAATTAATTGCAGTTCAGAAATTAATCAAAAACTAATTGCATTACAAGCTTGATTAATCTCTTATTTCCTTGATAAGATTGGTGATAACAAAAAAAGAAAAACTAATTATTTATTCGCTTTTTGACTATTTTTGATTTTTAGTCAGAAATTAATATACTTTTATAATGCGTACCCATTTTATTGCCATCGGCGGAAGTGCAATGCATAATTTAGCATTAGCTCTTCATAACAAAGGATATCAAGTCACAGGAAGTGATGATGCCATCTTTGAACCCTCAAGAACAAGGTTAGAGAAAAAAGGATTGTTGCCACTAGAACTGGGCTGGTTTCCTGAAAAAATCACCCCTGCAATTGATTCAGTAATTCTTGGAATGCATGCTAAATCGGATAATCCAGAGTTATTAAAAGCGCAAGAATTAGGGCTAAAAATTTACTCTTATCCAGAATTTTTATACGAACAATCCAAGAATAAAACACGAGTAGTAATTGGAGGTTCCCATGGAAAAACTACGATTACCTCCATGATTTTACACGTGATGCATTATCATGGTATTTCTGTTGATTATATGGTTGGCGCCCAATTAGAGGGCTTTGACACTATGGTTCATTTGACTGAAGAAAATGATTTTATCGTATTGGAAGGGGATGAATATTTGTCCTCACCAATGGATAGACGTCCAAAATTTCATTTATACCAGCCTAATATTGCATTGATTTCTGGAATTGCATGGGATCATATTAATGTTTTTCCAACCTATGAAAATTATGTTGAACAATTTGAGATTTTCATCAAAATGATTACCAATGGAGGAATATTAGTTTATAATGAAGACGATGTTGAGGTGAAGCGTGTAGCAGAGTTGGCAACAAACCCTATTCGAAAATTATCTTATACTACTCCAAATTATTCTGTTGAAAACGGCATTACACTTTTGGATACTCCAGAAGGTCCTATGCCAATTGAAGTTTTTGGGGCCCATAATTTAAATAATTTAGCTGGTGCCAAATGGATTTGCCAAAATATGGGTGTGGATGAAGCTGATTTTTATGAAGCCATTGCTAGTTTTAAAGGTGCTTCCAAACGATTAGAAAAAATTGCAGAATGCAAAACAAAAGTTGCCTATAAAGATTTTGCTCATTCTCCGAGTAAGGTGGCTGCAACTACAAAAGCTGTAAAGGAGCAATATCCAAATCGTACTTTGGTGGCCTGTTTAGAATTGCACACCTACAGTAGTTTGAATGCTGAGTTTTTAAAAGAATATGAAGGAGCGTTAGAATTTGCAGATGTTGCAGTGGTTTTTTATTCTCCAGATGCTGTAAAAATAAAACAACTTGAAGAAGTGACGTATGAGCAAATTGCCTCTGCTTTTAATCGAAATGATTTAATTATTTATACTAATCCGTCCGAATTTAAAGCTTTTTTATTCAATCAAAACCTAGAAAATGCCGCATTGTTGTTAATGAGTTCAGGAAATTACGGCGGATTGAATTTTGATGAAGTGAAAGAGATGTTTAAATAGTTACTTGAAATAATAAACAAAAATGCCTCACTATTTAGCGAGGCATTTTTGTTTGTTGTAAAAAATTATTCAGCTATAAAGTCTACCATTGTTTTCAAATTAAGAACGACACCATTTTTGATTGCCGCATCGTTTAATTTGGAATAGTGAGTAGCTTTTAAATTTTCAAATTTCAATTTTGCTTTATTAAAAAGTTCCATCACATTTTCGATGTTTGCTTTTTGTGAAGGCGATGGTGCATCAAATTGTCCTGTGACTGAGGAATAGATGGCGCCTAACTTTTCGCGTAATTGTTTTTCTGCTGAGCCTACATAGTTATCTCCAGTGGTTACTACCATTGTGTTTTTTAAGGCATTCAAATCTGCAATAATTTTAGCATTAGATTTTTTTGACGAAGGATTTTTAGTACTTATTTCGTTGGCTACCGTTATCATCTCGTCCGTTTGATAAACTAAATAAGCTAATTCTTGAACTTTGTCAAAAAGGAAGTGTGCGGTTTTGTACTGTTCTTCTCTAGATGACGCCGTGATTCCACTTTTAGGATCGTTAGTTATTTCAAATTCATGGGTATAGATTTCTTTTCCTTTGGTTAATACCGCTTTGTATTTTCCGGCAGGAGCCATTGGAGTAGAAAATCCGCTATAATCAATAGTTTTTCCTTGGGCAGTTTTTGGTCCTTTTTCATTAAAACTCCAGGTTACAATGTTGATTCCTTTTTGATTTGCCGCGGGTAATTTTATTACTCTTTTTCCTGAGATGTCTTGAATTTCGATTTCCATTTTTCCAAAAGTATTTCTCTTTTTGAGATAGTAAACAATTTTAGCGTCACTATTTGGGTTAGGTCCTACGAATTCTAATTCTGATGCCGTACCGCCAAAACTTGATTCTTCTAATTTTGGAAAAGTTTTTGTTTCAAAAAAGTGAACGTCTTTTTTTACAACCTCTGGCGTCACTTGTCTTAAAATGCTAATGTCGTCTAAAATTATTATTCCACGACCATGAGTAGCCATCACTAAGTCATTTGTTTTTTTATGTAAATCAATATAGAATACTGGAGCTGCGGGCATCTCATTTTCAAATTTAGACCAGTTTTTTCCCCCATCAATGGTAATGAATAATCCTTTTTCTGTTCCGAGAAATAATAGATTTTCATTACTATAATCTTCTTGTAAACTTCGTGAAAAACCATCGATGTCCTTAGTGATAATAGAAGTCCAAGTTTTGCCAAAATCAGAAGTTTTATAGGCGTATGCTTGGTAATCATTTTTTGTATGACCATCAAAAACAGCATAGGCACTCCCGGCATTGAAATTACTAGCTTCAATATGATAGCACCAGGTATTGAGAGGTAATCCCTTGAGATTTGAAGTTACATTAGACCATGTTTTTCCTCCGTCTTGAGTAACTTGTACATTGCCATCGTCGGTTCCAGCCCAAATTACATTTTTATCTTTGGGAGATTCGGCAATGGTAAATAACGTACAGTGGTTTTCGGCACCTGAATTGTCTTTAGATAAACCACCTGAATTTTCTTGATTTAGTTTTAAAGGATTGTTGGTAGTTAAATCGGGTGAAATCACTTTCCAAGTTGCTCCCATATCATCTGAAACATGGACAAACTGACTGCCTGCATAAATTCTGTCAGGATTATGTACTCCAGTTACAATTGGTGTATTCCAGTTGAAACGTAGTTTAGCCATTCCTTTTTCTTGTAAGGGTTGTATGGTTTTTAATTCTTTGGTATCTAAATTATAACGCCATATGTTTTCTGCCCCTTGCATTTCGCTATATATGATTTTTTTAGTAGGATGTTTTAATACTCTAAATCCATCACCATATCCTACACTTTCCCAGTCACGAGCTTCTATTCCGCCGTCACTTTTACTTGGTCCATACCATGAACCATTGTCTTGTAGTCCACCATAAATATTATAGGGTTCGGCATCGTCTAAACTAATGTGATAAAATTGAGACAAGGGTAAGTTTCTAACAATATCCAGAGTACTACCATTGTTCCAACTTCTATATAAACCGCCATCTGTAGCACAATAGATCCGACTTGAATCAAACAAATCGATAGCAATATCATGGATGTCACTGTGCATACTGCCAAGATTTTTAAAAGTAACTCCACCGTCACGACTGATAGAGCCATTGAGTCCCCCTTTATAAACGATGTCGGCATTTTTTGGATCAATTACAATTCTTGAAAAATAAAACGGACGAACTACCAATGCAAAATCACTATTTAAATGTTTCCAGTTTTTTCCGCCATCAGTAGATTTATACATTCCTTTTTCGCTATCTTTTTCACATTCGATAACACTATATAACGTTTCAGGATTAGAAGGAGCAACCGCAATTGCAATGCGTCCTAGTTTTCCAGAAGGAAACCCAGAATGAATTTTGTTCCATGTTTTTCCACCATCGGTAGTTTTTAGTAAGCAAGAATTTATTCCGCCAGAGCTAAACGACCATCCTGATCTTCTAAATTCCCAGAAACTAGCATACATTATTTCAGGATTATTAGGGTCTATTACTAAATCTGAGCAACCTGTTTTATTATCAATTCCGTATGCTTTAGTCCATGTTTTTCCACCATCGTTTGAGTTGTAAATTCCTCTTTCATCGCTATCACCCCAAAGGGCTCCTAAAACCCCTACCCAAATCATGTCTGAATTTCGAGGATCAATTACAATAGAGGAAATTCGATCTGATTTTGGCAACCCCATATGGTTCCAGTTGATGCCTCCATCAGTAGATTTATAAATTCCGTCTCCAGCAGAAACACTATTTCTAGTCCATGTTTCGCCAGTCCCAACCCATATTACCTTATCAGGTTTATTGGGATCTAATGTAATGCAACCGATGGATTGATTGTATTTATCAAACATAGGAGAAAAACTAGCGCCACCATCACCACTTTTCCATACCCCACCACCAGCAGCACCGATATAAATAATTTGATTGTTGGTTGGATGTTGAGCGATGTCTGCAATTCTACCACTCATTATCGCAGGTCCGATTTGTCTTGCTTTAATGTCACCAAACAATTCTTTTCCTTTCAATACCACTTCTACTTGAGCTGCCAATGAAAATGAAAAAAGACTAGTGAAAATTATTATTTTTATTGATTTCATCATTGAGTTATTCAGATTTAAATTCAAGAGATTTAGAATCTATTGGAGAATTCAGGCTAATTTTTTTAACGGTTAATTCTTGTCCAAATTGATTTAATGTAAATGGAAAGTAAATCCCTTCCACCTCTTGGTAGTTTCCAAAAGTAGAATTTGACATTTGACCTTTCATAGGACCTTCCTTAATTTCAGTTTCTACAAGAACGGGTACATTGTTTTCTACGTCAAAATAGTAAAATAAAATATCATCTACTTTTTGACCATTTACAATTTGAGGTAATTTGGTTAATTTTATTTTATGACATTCAGTACCCTCTTTAGTTTCTTTGCCAATATATAAAGCAGTGTATCCTTTTTCTTTGTAGTTTAGAAATGGGTCTGGAAAATCTTTTGAAGCACTAGTTTTAATATTTTCTATGTCTTCAGAGTTCATTTTTTCTGCTTTCATAGTCATCATATTGGTAGCCCAACCAGAAGTTCCGTCAAATGCCATTTGAGTCATTTCTTTACCCATTAGGTTCATTTTTACTAACATTTTCCCGTCTTTTGTTACAGAAACTTCTACAGGAATTTCCATTCCTTGATAATTAGCAACCATTTCCATTTTTGATGATGTTAGTGCTTCAAGTTTTTGCTTACCACCAATAGTTTCAATATATTTTTCGACAACTTCGTCTGCGGTTTGTGCGCTTGCACTAAATAAACTTAAAGAAAACACAAGCATTTTAAATAATGAAGATAATTTTTTCATGATAGATTAGATTAGTTAATTGATATTAAATATAAGTACGTAAATATAAATTTATGTTACAGATAAAAAAAATATTTTAGCAATATTCACTTTTATTCACATAAAAAGGTATTCGATTGTTTTTTAAAGTTAAACTATCTCTACTACCAGAAGAGTTAGGGAAAGGTGGAGTGAAAAATATTAAATCAGATTAATTTCGATACAAATTTTGTTGATTTTAGAAATTTACTATCCATTTATTTTGAAGTGGTTAAAATAATGTATTACTTTGATTTTTAAATAAACACCAAAATAAATATGTACACACCAATTAACCAATGGGCTGAAGACGATCGCCCTAGAGAGAAACTTCTACTAAAAGGTAAGGCTAATTTATCTGATTCTGAATTGCTTGCAATAATAATTGGTTCTGGTTCTAGGAATGAAAGCGCGGTTCAATTAGCACAAAGAATAGTAGCGTCGGCCAATAATAATTTGAATCAGTTAGGAAAATTGTCAATTCAACAGTTATTACAGTTCAAGGGAATAGGCAATGCAAAAGCCATTTCGATTACTGCAGCACTAGAATTAGGAAGGAGAAGGCGAGAAGAGGAGCCAGTAAATTTAGATAAAATTAGTTCTAGCAAATCAGTTTTTGAGATAATGCAACCTCTAATTGGCGAATTACATCATGAAGAATTTTGGGTAGTTTTTTTAAACAATTCGAATAAAGTCATTCATAAAGAACAGCTTTCAAAAGGAGGCATTACCGGAACGGTAGTAGATAGTAGATTGATTTTTAAGATAGCTTTGCAACACCATGCAACCTCTTTGATTTTAACACACAACCATCCATCAGGAAAATTACAACCTAGTGAGGCTGACATTAGCATCACTAAGAAAATAAAAACAGCTGGACAACAGTTAGACATTCCAATTTTAGACCATATTATTATTTCAGAAAATGGTTTTTATAGCTTTGGAGATAATGGAATTTTATAATTTGAAATTAATAATTTGATAACAACAATTTTTTTTGATTTGGACCACACGCTTTGGGATTTTGATAAAAATTCAGAAATGGCTTTTGAGCTTATTTTTAAAGCTTCGCATCCAACGGTTTCCACAGAGAGATTTATCGAAAAGTATGCACCTATAAATCAAGCCTGTTGGAAACTATATCAAAATAATGAAATTACTCACGAAGAATTGCGTTATAATCGATTAAAGCATACTTTTGACGCAATTAATTATTCGGTTACCGATATACAAATTAATCAATTGGCAGAGGAATACATTGAATTTCTTCCAGAAAACAATTACCTTTTTGAAGGAGCAATTGAATTATTGGATTATTTAAATGATAAATATCAACTGCATATTATTACCAATGGCTTTGCAGAAGTTCAATATAAAAAAATAGCAAACTCAAATTTGGATACTTATTTTAAAACCATAACTAATTCAGAAATGGCAGGTGCAAAAAAACCAAATCCATTAATATACCATCATGCATTGACCTTGGCCAAGGCGAAGAAAGAAGAATGCATTATGATTGGGGATTGTTTAGAAGCTGATGTTCAAGGGGCGTTAGATTTCGGTATTGATGCTATTTTTTTCAATCCAAACGCTAATGATGCGCCAAGCCATATCAAACAGGTTTCCCATTTGTTACAATTAAAAACCATATTATAGATTATGAAAAAAACGTTATTAATAATAGGACTTATTTTTTTTAGCTCTAGCTATTCGCAAAATTGTAATGACTATAAATATGCAATAATTCCTGCCGAATTTAATTTTTTAAAGGGTAAAGACCAATACAAGCTCAATACTATTTCAAAAATGTATCTTGAGAAATATGGATTTACCACTTTTTTTGATACAGACATTCTTCCAAACGAGGTAGCTAGTCAAAATTGTAATAAAGTATTCGTTGACGTCGTTAATAGTTCTACTTTATTTGTAACCAAACTAACGATAGAAGTTAAGGATTGTAAAAACAACATTCTTTTTTCTTCCGTTCAAGGAAAAAGTAGAGAAAAAGATTTTCAAGTCGCTTATAACCAAGCATTGCGGGAAGCATTTGCTTCATTTGAAACATTAAACCATGTGTACAATGGAAAGGATTGGAACACTAACGCATCCGCTATTCAAAGTGGCAGTCCAGTCTCAACAGAACAAAAAGAGATTCTCAAAACAGAGCAACAACCAACTTCAAAAAATCTTTCAGAAACAGGGAAGTTATTTGCAAAACCATATGGTGAAAATCTCACCCAGTTACTCACCAATGATACAGATGTGCCACAATTAGTACTAACAATGGGTAAAACTAATAATCCCACAATATACATTGTTGAGGAAGCAAATAGACAAGGAGTTGTTTATAAAAAAGAAAATCAATGGATTTTTGATTATTATGAAAATGAAAAACTAGTATCTCAAAAACTGACGATTATTAATTTAAATTAATAGCCATATTTATCGTTCCACCGATTTTTAAGAAACTGACGTAATTCTTTCTCTCTAGTATTTTCACCTGGTTCAAAGAATTTAGTTTCTGAAATGTCAGTGGGTAGGAATTCTTGATTCGAAAAATTATTTGGATAATCATGCGCATACTGATAGGCTTCTCCATAGCCTAATTCTTTCATTAATTGGGTCGGAGCATTTCTCAAATGTATTGGAACAGATAAGTTGCCTGTTGATTTTACTATTTCTTGAGCTTCATTTATTGCCCTATAACTTGCATTACTTTTTGCTGAAGTGGCTAAATAAATGGCACATTGACTCAGTAATATTCGACTCTCAGGATAACCAATTGTTGCCACCGCTTGAAAGGTAGAATTGGCCATAATAAAAGCCGTTGGGTTTGCATTTCCAATATCTTCGCTTGATAATATTAATAACCTTCGGGCAATAAATTTTGGATCTTCTCCGCCTTCAATCATTCTAGCTAACCAATAAACCGCCGCATTAGGGTCACTCCCTCGAATCGATTTGATGAAAGCAGAAACTATATCATAATGCTGCTCCCCAGACTTGTCATACAAAACAGTATTTTGTTGAACAATTTGTAACACCCTTTCGTTAGAAATCGTAACTTCTTCATCAGTCGAAGCATTAATTACTAACTCAAAGATATTTAATAGTTTTCGTCCATCACCGCCAGACAATCGAAAAAGTGCCTCCGTTTCTGTTAAGTTAATTTTTTTCTGTTTAAGAAAATAATCAGTAACCATTGCTCGTTGTAGTAAAGCTCCTAAATCGTCTTTAGTAAATGCATTCAAAACATACACCTGACATCGGGACAGTAAGGCCGGAATCACTTCAAAACTCGGGTTTTCAGTAGTAGCACCAATTAAGGTAATCCATCCTTTTTCAACGGCTGCTAACAACGAATCTTGTTGCGATTTACTAAATCGGTGAATCTCATCTATAAATAGTATTGGGTTTTTTGAAGTAAAAATTCCGCCGCTTTGTTTTGCCTTTTCGATGACTTCTCGAATGTCTTTAACACCAGAATTGATTGCGCTTAACGAATAAAAAGGACGTTTAGATTCTTGGGCAATTAACTGAGCTAAAGTTGTTTTCCCAGTACCAGGAGGTCCCCAAAAAATAAGCGATGGAATCACGCCCCTATTAATTTGTTGCGTTAACGAGCCATCAGGACCAATTAAGTGCAACTGACTCAAATAGTCTTCTAATTTTTGTGGTCGAATTCGCTCAGCTAATGGTGCTTCCATTTTGTAAAATTACTATATTTTTTTGTAATTCATTTTTTATTTTTAGAAGCAATTTCCAGGACTCCATTGCAAGTCCTCACCACCACAAGCATTTTTTTAAACTTAAAAAGGAGCTTGCTTCGGTCGCTCTTTTTAACTAAAAAAATAGCGCGTGGAGGCTCCGGGCTCTACATTTTGTTCTGGGCTATGCCTCTAGTTGAACTACCACCAATCAATGCATTAGGTAAAACTATGACAGAATAGCATCTAATAATGATTTGGTAATATTTTTGATATGTTATTCGATTAGTAACAAGTATAAGTTGTATTTTTTTTAACCATGAACGATAGCCAATTTAAATTTTCTCCCTTTGTTATTGTACTTCCCTTTTTTTCTGTACTAATCCTTTGGGTATTGTATTGGCTCGACATTCGCTTTCAGATTAATTTCAGTCAATATGGAATCTATCCAAGAACATTTAGTGGCCTTAAAGGATTATTTTTCAGTCCCTTTATTCATGGAAGCTTAGAACACCTGTATAATAATTCTCTCCCAATTTTCTTATTACTAGTTGCCATGCGATTTTTTTATAGAAAACAATTTGCTAAAGTCGTTGGTTTTGGAATTTTATGTTCCGGGATGTTGACTTGGATCATAGGAAGAGGCGACTCCTATCACATTGGTGCAAGTGGTTTAATTTATGTTTTAGTAAGTTTTATTTTCTTCAAAGGAATTTACACAGCTCATTATCGATTAGTTGCACTGTCCCTTTTGATTGTATTAGTATATGGGAGTTTAGTCTGGTATGTTTTTCCAAACATTCAAGAAGGAATTTCTTGGGAAGGTCATTTAGCTGGATTTATAACGGGATTTGTACTTGCAAGACAATTAAGTACGCCAGAATTTAAAAAAGCACCTAAGTACGAATGGGAGTTTCCAGATTATAATCCAGAAAATGACGAATTTATGCAATGTTTTGACGAAAAAGGAAATTTTGTAAATCCAACAATAAATCAATTTAGTGAAGAAAATTCAACTGACACCATTACAGTAGTCTATGATTATATTGAAAATGATAAAAAATTATAACGATTTTAACTCCTTTGTCTCACAGCTTCATATAAAAATGCTCCACAAGCTACGGAAACATTTAAGGAACCAATAGTCCCAAACATAGGTAATTTAGCTTTTTCATCCACCACTTTCAAAACCGATGGATTGATTCCGCGATCTTCACTACCCATAATAATTGCAATGGGTTCGTTTAAATTGATATCATAAATAGTTTGCTCAGTTTTTTCTGTAGCTGCAATGGTTTTAATTCCAGATCCTTGAAGATAAAAAATAGCATCTTTTATATGCTCCACTTTACAGATAGGAACATTGAATACTGCTCCAGCAGATGTTTTTACGGTATCTCCATTTACGGGTGCTGAACCCGATTTTTGTACAATAATTCCATTTACGCCACTACATTCAGCTGTTCTTATTATGGCACCAAAATTTCGCGCATCAGAAATCTGATCTAAAAGTAAAAACAACGGAATTTTTTTAGACTCCAACGTACTTTCTACTAAATGTTCAATATCCATGAATCCAATAGGAGAAATAGACGCAACAGCTCCTTGGTGATTGTTGTGGGTCAATCGATTTAATTTTTCAACTGGAACATAGGAGAAATTGACGTCGTTACGTTTCATAACTTTCATTAAGTCTTTCATCAACTCGCCTGAAATTTCTTTTTGAATAAAAACTTTATCCACCGCCGCACCTGATTGAATTGCTTCAATAATAGCACGTATTCCAAAAATTAAATGTTCTTTTTCCATGCCGCAAAGATAGCATAAAGTTATTAAGGTACCAATGTATTAAAACTGAGTTTTAAAACTTATTTGAACAATAGAATTGGAGAGTTTGACGGACTGTTCTTTGGTGCTGCCATTAGCATAAACCAGATTGATTATCCCGTTTTTTGTAGCTAAACCAAATCCAAAGCCCAATCCAAGCAACTGCTCTTTTTGACTGATTGAGTCGTCTTTGTAGTATCCAAAATCTAAAATGGAATGCATATATATTTGTGGAGACAGGACATAGCGATATTCCGTAAGTAGTGAAGAGAAAAAATTGGCTTGAAGACTGTTTTCATTGAAACCTCGAATAGAATTGATTCCGCCAAATCGATATAATTCACTGCTCAAATATTCTTTACTTTTTAAATAATAGTGATTACTTTTTAGCTGAAGATTATTTTTTGAGTTCCAATAAAAAGTATGCGACAAATCTAAACTTATATACAATTGATTGACAGTTGTTAACGCTGATTTTCTAGCACCTAATCCAGCTTTTAAATTGAGTTTTGTTTTTTCTGGAAAAAGCAAATTAGAAGTATTTGCGTCAAGAAACTCATAGTTGCTGGTGACAAATTTATTTTTAAAATCTTG
>JBIHZQ010000114.1:0-5525 GCA_044231345.1 Flavobacterium sp. | reverse complement strand
GGCAACCAATTTTAAATTAATGAAAACCCATGAAGCTAGTACTGCTAAAGAAAATTGGGTAGATGTCATCGCACATGACGATCAAATTTTATTGGAAGAAATTGATATTTTCAAGAATTTTTTAGTGGTTTCAGAACGCAGCAATGGGTTGAATAAAATCCGCATCATCCCTTGGAGTGGGAGTGAAGCCTATTATTTGCCATTTGAAATCGAAACCTATACGGCCTACACCACCAGTAATGTTGATTTTGACACCGATATTTTACGTTATGCCTATCAATCAATGGCAACTCCTTCCTCGGTAATCGATTTTAATATGGTGACCAAATCCAAAGAAATCAAAAAAGAACAGCAAGTTTTAGGAGGAACATTTGATAAGCAAAACTACACCGAAGAACGAGTTTGGGCGGTAGCCAAGGACGGAACAAAAGTGCCAATATCTATGGTGTATCGAAAAGAATTAACCAAAAATGGAGAAAATCCGTTGTTGTTGTATGCTTATGGTTCGTATGGTGCCTCGATGGATGCTTATTTTTCGTCCACTCGATTATCGCTTTTGGACCGTGGGTTTATTTATGCCATTGCACACATTCGCGGAGGCGAAGATTTAGGCCGACAGTGGTATGAAGACGGTAAATTACTTAAAAAGAAAAATACATTTACCGATTTTATTGCGTGTTCAACGTTTTTGATTGAGCAAAAGTACACCAGTGCTTCCCATTTATATGCCGAAGGAGGTTCTGCAGGAGGGTTGTTGATGGGGGCAGTAGTCAATATGGCTCCCGAATTATATCATGGGGTGATTGCTCAAGTGCCATTTGTGGATGTAGTGACCACCATGCTGGACGATACGATTCCGTTAACCACCGGAGAATATGACGAATGGGGAAATCCCAACGTAAAAAAATACTACAATTACATGAGCTCGTATTCCCCTTACGATAATGTAACAGCCCAAGCCTATCCTGCAATGTATGTCTCGACTGGATTGCACGATTCTCAGGTACAGTATTGGGAACCAGCCAAGTGGGTAGCCAAATTACGTAGCCTAAAAACAGACAACAATCCGTTGTATTTAGACACCAATATGGAAGCAGGTCACGGCGGGGCTTCAGGACGATTTGAAGCGCTGAAGGAACTCGCAAAAGAATTTAGTTTTTTATTAGATTTAGAGAAAATTGAAATTTAATTAGAATTTTTTTGTTAAATTTGCAGGACAATGAAGTCAGCAATCCGTTTGAGGACTTTATTAACTATTACTTATGAAAGAAGATATAAATGCTTACGATACTGTTTTAGACTTAATAGGAAATACTCCCCTAATTAAACTAAATAAGGTTACAGAGAATTTAGATGGAAATTTCTATGCTAAGGTAGAAGCATTCAACCCTGGCCATTCTTCTAAAGACCGAATTGCGTTATACATCATTGAAGAAGCTGAAAAGAAGGGGATTCTTTCTCCCGGTGATACCATTATAGAAACTACCTCAGGAAATACTGGTTTTAGTATCGCCATGGTCAGTATTATTAAAGGATACAATTGCATACTTGCGGTTAGTTCAAAATCTTCCAAAGATAAAATTGACATGCTTCGAAGTTTAGGAGCAAAAGTTTACGTTTGTCCGGCTAATGTTTCTGCTGATGACGAGCGTTCATACTACAACGTAGCCAAAAGGTTGCACGAAGAAACAAAAGGATCAATTTATATCAATCAATATTTTAATCAACTGAATGTTGATGCCCATTATAAAACTACAGGACCAGAAATTTGGGAACAAACCAACGGTAAAATTACCCATTTAGTGGCTTGTAGCGGAACGGGGGGTACAATATCTGGAACTGCAAAATACCTAAAAGAGAAAAATCCAAACATTAGAATTCTTGGGGTAGATGCTTTTGGTTCCGTGCTAAAAAAATACCATGAGACCCGAGAATTTGATACCGATGAAATTTATCCGTACCGAATTGAAGGTCTAGGAAAAAACTTAATTCCTTCTGCCACCGATTTTGATGTTATTGATGTATTTACAAAAGTAACCGACGAACAAAGTGCTCACGCAGCTAGAGAAATTGCAAAAACCGAAGGATTATTTGTAGGATACACATCAGGTGCGGTATTGCAAGCGATCAAACAATATGCTGCTGAGGGTGAATTTGATGCCAATAGTAATGTAATTGCGATTTTTCCTGACCATGGTTCACGCTACATGAGTAAAGTATTTAGCGATGAATGGATGAGTGAGCAAGGATTTTTTGACAGCATCAATGAAGAAGAAGCTCAAAAAATAGAATTCATTAAATAGATTTAAAATTAGCTATAAAAAAAAACTCTAGGTACTCTAGAGTTTTTTTTGTTTTACGGTGGTTTCAGTTGGAATGTTCAACTGATTGATGAACTATAAGAAATTATTCTTCCATGGTGTGATAAACGTTCATTACGTCATCGTCTTCCTCAATTTTCTCGATTAGTTTTTCAACGTCTGACATTTGGGCTTCGGTAAGACTTTTTGTGATTTGTGGAATCCGTTCAAAACCTGATGAAAGAATTTCTATTTTTCTATTTTCTAATTCTTTTTGTAGTGTTCCAAAACTTCCAAAAGGAGCGTAGATTAATATTCCGTCTTCGTCCTCAAAAACTTCTTCGGCACCAAAATCAATAAGTTCTAATTCTAATTCCTCTGGATCGATTCCCTCTTTTGGAATACGGAAATTACAAGTATGATCAAACATGAATTCTACTGAACCTTGCGTTCCCATAGTCCCGTTACATTTATTGAAATAGCTTCTAATATTGGCAACCGTTCGGTTATTATTGTCAGTTGCAGTTTCAATTAAAATTGCAATTCCATGAGGAGCATATCCTTCAAATAAAACTTCTTTATAGTTGGCCGTATCTTTATCGGTAGCTTTTTTTATGGCACGTTCCACATTTTCTTTCGGCATGTTTGCTGCCTTCGCATTTTGAATAACGGCTCTCAAACGTGAATTAGCGTCTGGATTTGGTCCGCCTTCTTTTACCGCCATGACGATATCTTTCCCAATTCTAGTAAACGCTTTAGCCATAGCTGACCAACGTTTCATTTTTCTACCTTTTCGAAATTCAAATGCTCTTCCCATTTCTACTATTTAATATTTTTGCAAAAATAACTTTTTCAATTTCAATCGTTCAATCTTTTAATCTTTAATTTTAGCTTATTTCTTATAAAACGGCATTTTCACCACTTTGGCTGGCACGTCATTTTTTCTGATTCTAATGAATATCTCACTGTCCACTGATGAAAAAGCGGTGGGTACATAACCCATTCCGATTCCAGTATTCATTGATGGCGACATCGTTCCTGAAGTTACAATTCCAATTACAGTTCCTTCGGAATCTACAATTTCATAATCGTGACGAGGCACAGCACGTTCAGTCATTTCAAAACCTACTAATTTTCTTGAAACGCCTGCTTCTTTTTGACGCATCAGGTTTTTTGAATTCGTAAACTCCTTATTAAATTTGGTTATCCAACCCAAACCAGCTTCAAGAGGCGAAATGGAATCGTTGATGTCATTTCCGTACAAACAGAACCCCATTTCTAAGCGCAAGGTATCACGTGCGGCAAGACCAATTGGCTTAATTCCGAAAGCAGCACCCGCTTCAAAAACGTTGTTCCAAATGGTTTCCACTTGGTCGTTTTTGCAATAAATTTCAAATCCACCCGAACCCGTATATCCCGTGGCAGAAATAATTACATTTTCAAAACCTGCAAAATCCGCTACTTCAAAATGATAGTAGGCAATGCTGGACAAATTAACGGAAGTTAATGATTGCATCGCTTCAACAGCTTTTGGACCTTGGATTGCTAATAAAGAGTAGTCGTCAGAAAGGTTTTTCATTTCAACCCCTAAGTCATTATGTGAAGAAATCCAATTCCAATCTTTTTCAATGTTAGAAGCATTAACCACTAACAAGTATTGATTTTCTTTCATTTTGTAGACCAATAAATCATCTACTATTCCCCCTTCATTATTAGGTAAACAAGAATATTGAGCTCTTCCAACGGTTAAAGTTGCCGCATCGTTTGAAGTCACTTTTTGAATTAATGCCAATGCGTTTTCTCCAGTAAGTAAAAATTCGCCCATGTGCGATACATCGAAAACACCTACAGCATTCCGAACCGTCTCGTGTTCTGCATTAACTCCTTCGTACAAAATGGGCATTAAGTAACCTGCAAACGGAAGCATTTTTGCTCCTAAACTTTCGTGAATGTGCGTTAACGCTGTATTTTTCATTATCGGTAAGGTTTGTTTATTTAATGCGCTAAATTATTAATTTAAATAGAAAATGATTACTTAATTATGCGAAATTTTTAATAAATTTATGTTGTCTTACAATAACTATTTTTCTGAAACTAAATTGAATAAAAAAGAACATGAAGTCATTTCCCATATCGATTACCAAAGACATTCTTCTTTCGTTTTATAAACCTTTGGCACCAGATACCCATAAAGGCCGTCAAGGGCACGCCCTAATTATTGGGGGTAGTTACGGGAAAATGGGTGCTGCTGTTTTGTCTTCAAAAGCTTGTTTAAAAACGGGGTGCGGATTGGTCACTGCGTTTGTACCAAAATGCGGGTATGATATTCTCCAGACGTCCATTCCAGAAGTGATGGTTTTATCGGATGTCGCAGATAAGTACATTTCTTCTATTCTATTCACAATTCAACCGCAAGCCATCGGAATTGGGCCTGGAATTGGTTTGGAAACTGAAACGGAATTGGCATTAGCAGATTTTTTGAAAAACAACACTTTGCCATTAGTCATTGATGCCGATGGATTAAATATCATTTCAAAACACATCGATTGGTTGAAATGGGTACCCAAAAAAACCATTCTCACTCCCCACCATAAAGAATTAGAGCGATTGATTGGGACGTGGAATTCTGAAACAGAAAGAAGGAGTATGGCAATATCGTTTTCTATACAACATCAGGTAATTATTGTCATGAAAGGGGCGCCAACACTCCTTATTGATGGGAACTCAATTTACGAAAACACTACTGGGAATGCAGCATTAGCGACTGCTGGGTCTGGTGATGTTTTAACGGGCATGATTACAAGTCTGTTGGCCCAAGGCTACAGCCCATTGGAAGCGGCACAATTGGGAGTCTATTTGCACGGATGTACCGCTGATATTGCTGCTCCAAAAATGAGTTACCAAGCATTCATCGCCTCGGATAGTATTGATAATATAGGAAATTCTTACCTCGAATTAATCCCATAATTACAATAATCACAAAATATGACAATAAATCTTGCTTTATAACTACTATTTACGGATTTTTGCTCCCGTAATAAACCAATTCGTATGAGTCCAATTCACTATATCAGTACCGACATTCTTTCATTAGAAGTCGTGCAAGAAATTATCAATTATCATAAAACTATTGAGCTTTCAGAAGAGGCAACTGCTACCATACAAAAATGTAGAACCTATTTAGATACTAAAATGGAAGCTAATGAAGCAGCTATTTATGGAATT
>JBIHZQ010000113.1:0-5561 GCA_044231345.1 Flavobacterium sp. | reverse complement strand
TTTCTTGCCCATAAACAGAACGACGCAAATTAAACCCAAGTTGTCCTGTCGAAACTCCTAAACTTCCCGCATTTACTCGATCTACTTTTACTTCTAATTCGGGGCTTTTTTTGTTGACATCTACGTTTAGTTTTTCAATCCCAGGAATTGATTTCGAATTGATAAACGCAATCATATTGTCAGCTTCTTTAAGCATGTTGTCGTAGTCATTCCCAGTAAGTTGAATACTAATCGGATACCCAGCTGGTGGGCCGTTAGCATCTTTTTCTACGGTAATTGAGGCGCCTGCAACCCCTTTTACTTTTGCTCTTATTTCTTCGAGAATAGTAGCCGTATCAATTCCTTTTCTGTATTTAAATTCAGAGAAATTAACCGTAACTTTTCCTTTGTAAGGAGTTTCAGAAGCTGATCCTGCATCTACATTTGGATTTCCTGCCCCAACTCCTACTTGAGAAACAATCGATTCCGCTAGGAAATTTTTATTGGTAGTTGGTTCAACATACTTTTCTAAAATAGCAATAACTTGTTTTTCAACGTATAAGGTCGCTTTGTTTGTTTTTTCTATGTCGGTTCCTTGAGGATATTCGATGTAAGCAATTACTTGATTGGGAATATTTTCAGGGAAAAATAACACTTTTCTTGGAAAAATTCCCACCAATGCAAACGACAAAAACAACATCGCGATTATCCCAATTAGAGACATCCAAGCTTTTTTACCTGTAAGTATTTTTGCTAGAAACAATTTATATTTTTCTTCCATTTTTGGGAAAAAACCGTGCTGAAAATCTTGTGTCCATTGAAATATTTTCCAGTAATACAGCCACATTAGCCCGATTGAAATAATCAATAAGTGTCCAATTCCTCTTAAGAATTTCATATCATAAAGAAACTTGGATCCTAAGAATGCAAAAAGTACTCCAAAAACGGAGAACAAAATGGTAAACGTTTTCAATTTCTTTTTAGTAATATTTTTATCTTCTAATGCCATAGAACCTCCAGTCATTGCTGCATTAATCACCATGGCAACAAACAAAGAACCGGTTAGTGTTACGGTTAATGTTATCGGAAAATACTTCATGAATTTACCCATTGTTCCTGGCCAAAGAGCAAAAGGTAAAAACGCCATTAATGTCGTAGCCGTTGAAGAAATTACTGGCCATGCGATTTCGCCAATTCCCACTTTTGAAGCTTGAATTCGGGTCATTCCTTTTTGCATGTTGGCATAAACGTTGTCCACAACCACAATTCCGTCGTCTACTAACATTCCTAATCCCATTACCAACCCAAAAAGCACCATTGTGTTTAGTGTTAATCCAAACATGGAAAGTACTGCAAACGCAATCATCATTGACAAGGGGATGGCAGCTCCAACGAAAAGGGAATTTCGCAATCCCATGGTAAACATTAAAACAATCATTACTAGAATAATTCCAAAAATAATGTGGTTGGACAACTCATCCACTTGATGTTCTACACGAGACGATTGGTCGTTTGTTAACTCTACTTTTAGATTTTTTGGCAAATACGTTTCCTGAGCCGTTTCGATTTTTTCCTTCACCTGATCAATGGCAGAAATCATATTTTGATTAGAACGTTTTTTAACATTCAGCATGACTACTTCAGTCCCTTTCTCTCTGGCATAGGTCGTTTTTTCTTTTTCTTTAAACCGAACTACGGCAACATCTTTTAGATATACCGTTCCACCAAATGATTTTACAATCACATTTTCTAGCTCTTTTGGATCTTTAATCTCTCCAATGATTCGAATATTATTTCGTGACCCTTGAGAAATTAAATTCCCGCCAGAAAGGGTCATGTTCTCATACTTAATGGCATTTTGAATTTCGTCAAAAGTAACTTGAGCCGCAGTCATCTTGAAGATGTCAACTGCTATTTCAACTTCTTTATCGTCAACTCCAAGGATGTCTACTTTTTTTACTTCGGCAATTTCTTCGATATCATCTTGCAGTAATTCGCCGTACTTTTTTAACTGTTGTGTGGTATAATTTCCTTGTAAATTGATGTTCAAAATGGGTACTTCTTCCGAAATGTTCAACTCAAAAACATTCGGTTCTACTTTGCTTCCGTTGTCTAGATTAGGCCAATCTGTGTCTGCTTTCGCATTATCAACTTTGTCTTTTACTTTTTGTTTGGCCGCATCAATGGATACCTCATCTGAAAATTCAGCGATTATCATTCCGTAATCTTGAAAGGAACTAGAGGTAACTTTTGCAACCCCACTGATGTTTTTAATCTCTTTTTCTAGTGGTTTAATGACTAATTTTTCAACATCTTCCGCAGAATTTCCAGGAAATATTGAGGAGATATAAATCTTGTTTTCTACAATTTCTGGAAAATCTTCTCGGGGCATCGTAATGTAGGCTACTAGTCCCGCAATTACAATAATAAAAGTCAAAATATAAACGGTAACTCGATTGTCAACCGCCCAACTTGAGATTCCAAATTCTTTATTTTTATGTGACATGTTTTTTTTAGTTATGAGTGATGATTGGTGAGTGATGTGTTTTGATTAATAGCCAACAACACATGCACTAAAAACTTCAACAAATGATTAGAAATTAAGTTTCATTCCTTCCGAAATGCTATTGACTCCCTCTGTAACGATTATGTCGTTTGCTGCTAAACCGCTCAAAATTTCTGTTACATTATCTGATGATTTTCCGACAGTAATAATTACTTTTTTGGCAGTTCCAGTTTTACCATTCGAATTGGCTACCGTAAAGACAAATTTGTTTCCTTCGCCATCTTCCTGAATCACGTTAGTAGGAACTACAAGGGTATTTTTACTAACGTAATCAATAATTTTCAGCTTGGCAACTTGGTTCGGACGCAATAAATTTTCTGGATTTGGCACACTAACTTCAATCCCAAAACTTCTGTTGTTTGGATTAATAAAATTTCCAATTTGGCGCACTTTTCCTTGGTAGGTTTTGCCTAAAGAAGTTAAGAAAACAGCTACTTCTGTACCAATTTTTAACTTCCCTATGTAGGTTTCTGGCACCGAAGTGGACACATACATATTTCCTAAATTTACAATTCGCATGAGTCCTTGTGGATTTGGAGCTACTACTTGACCTTTTTCTACAAAAACCTCATCTATTGTTCCAGAAAATGGAGCGCGAATTACTGTTTTTGAAAGTTGAGCACGCATTTGAGCCACTCCTTTTTGGGCAGAAATCATTTGAGTTTGTGCTTGGAGAAACTGAATTTCAGAACCAATTTTTTGATTCCAAAGATTCTTTTGTCGTTCAAACGACGTTTTTGCTAGAGCATATTGATTTTCTAAACTTTCTAATTGTTGACTCATTCCCGCGTCATCGACCTTTCCTAAAACTTGACCTTTAGTGACGTGCTGCCCGGCTTTGACATTCAACATCGTCAAAGTACCACTAAATTCAGGCTGCACTAACATATTTTCTTTAGTATTTACACTTCCTTGAATTTCAAGATAATGATTAAAAGTAGTGTCTTTTACCGTTACTACAGAAACCAACATTTCTTCCTTTTTTATGTCCAATACCGCTAATGCCTCTTCAATTTTTATCAAATCTGCTTGTATTAAAGCTTTTTTGGCTTGCAATTCTTTTACGTTTTTATCAACAATTAATTGATCAATTGTTGCCGTATTTTCTTTTTTTCCACAAGAGAAAAGTACCACCGAAATAAGGGCAAGGACTACTATTTTATTTCTCATAATTTGATTGTTATCTTTCATTTGATTTTTTACTATGGATTAATTACTCGTTACTATTTTTTCTAGGGCTGCTTTCTTTGTGATTACATCGACCATCGATTGCAGATAATTTTGCTGTGCTGCATACAATTGTCTTTGTGCTTCGCTAAATTCAAAACTAGACGAAAGTCCCTCCGTAAATTTAATTTGTTGTTTTCTTTCTATTCGATCCGCTAAATTTAAATTGTTCTGGGAAGTTGCATATTGCTCAATACTAAACTCGTACTGACTTTTGGCATTTTCATATTGCAATTTTATTTTTTGTTCGGTTTCCGTGAGATTTGTTTTGGCTTTTTCATAAGCAATTTTTGCTTGTTGAGTTCTTGAACTTCTGGCCAAACTACTAAATATTGGAACGTTTAGTGAAACTCCTAACAAAGAAGAATTAAACCATTGTTGCTCGTTTCCAAAAAAGCGGAATCGGTCGTTATTCCCTGTGGTTCCGTAGTTTACAAAAGCGCTTAAAGAAGGTAGTGCAGTGCTTTTTTGTTGAAGCATTTCTAATCTTTTTTGATCTTGAAAATTTAACCCTATCTGGTAATCTACATTTTGATTGAGGTTAAATTCACTTTTTGAAAAAGAACCATCTAAGTTGGATTTTGCCAAAACCTCTAATTTATCAGTAAGCAAAATGGTTTCTTTTAAATCAATTCCCAAAATAATTTTAAAGTAATTGAGGGCAATTTCTCTCAGTCTTATGGTGTTATTTAAAGAACTATTGATGGTCGTAAGTGTAATTTGGAGCTGTTCTACACTTTCCTCTTCGATCAAACCGTTTTTTAATGTTTCCTTAGTTTCAAATAATGTTTTTTCTAAAATAGCTTTGTTTTTTTTCAAAATCAAAATGCTTTCTTCGGCTAATAAAACATTTCCATAAGCATTTATTGTCATTTCCTTTATCTCATTATTGGTCTTCTGCTTTGCGTTTTCAAAAAATTTCAAGTAGGTTTTTGATGCCTGAAGCGCTACGATATAGGAGCCATCAAAAATAAGTTGACTCAAGGTTATCCGAGCGTTTAAATTTTGTTTGGTACCAAAAACAAACTGCTCATTTATTCCATCTTGATTAAAATCAGCTAAGGAAATGGGTTGTTTTAAAAAATTTTGATAGTCAACACTAGCGTTTATTTGGGGCAATCCCATTGCGGTAGTTTCCCATTTCTTTTCCCTTGCACTATTAATGTCTCGACCCGCATTGATTGCAACATAGTTGTTTTTTAATGCAAATTCAATAGACTCATTTAAACTAAATGATTGAGGCTTTTTGGTTTCTTGGGAATAGCCCGCTAAAGCAAAAAATAGTAGCGTAATTCCAACTGATTTTTTCATGGATGTATGTTATTATTAGGTATTGAGTTTGATAATTTGTTTTTCTAATTCTAGTATTCCTTGGGCTGTTGCCAGGGCTCTTGTATGATATTCAAGCGCTTCTAATTCTAACTTTTTAGCTTCTTTCTCGGAACGAGTGCCTTCATTAATTCCAAAAATTAATATGTAATAAAAGTGAGAACAGGTAGCAACATTCAATTCACTTCGGTACAATCCTTGACTAATTCCCCTTTCAATGTTGTTTCTAAAAAGAGTATCGCACTCGTCAACTTCACGTGAAATAACTTTTTGGTAAATTTCTGGATAATGCCTTTTCAGTTGATAAATTGGGGAAGTATCCGAAGATTGGAACATCTCTTTGAACATTTTTCGGATTTCGAAATTTTCTTCAATGGCATTATAATTCTTCTCAATGATGCGGTTAATTCCTTCGTGTATTTGATTGTGAAAAACAGACGTGCTTTCTTCAATCAAAACT
>JBIHZQ010000112.1:0-5612 GCA_044231345.1 Flavobacterium sp. | reverse complement strand
TCATGCAGAAGTGATTTTAGTTTTGAGCCCAGTACCGGAGACCTCACTTTTTCAAAAGACACCATATACTTAGATACTGTTTTTTCGAACATTGGATCAAGTACTTATACCTTAAAAGTGTACAATAAAAGCGAGAAAGACATTGCGATTCCTATAATCCAACTTGGAAAAGGAAACGCATCAAAATTCCGCATGATGGTTGACGGAATGGAAGGAATAGACGCAGACAATAGCGGTCATGGAGACGGAAAAATATTCAATAACGTCGAACTATTAGCCAATGATAGTTTATATATTTTTGTTGAAACCACTGCAGAAATTACAGACGCCAACCCTACTGACTTCCTTTATACAGACCAAATAAAATTTGATAACGGTAGCAATTTGCAAACAGTCGAACTCGTCACATTAATTCAGGATGCTATTTTTTTATATCCACAAAAGTATGTCGATCAAAATACGGGAATAATTTCTTATGAGTCGCTACCGTTGGGAGACGATAGTATTTATGGTTTTATATTGGACCACAACGAACACAACGATGAATACATTTGGACCAATGAAAAACCGTATGTAATTTATGGATATGCTGGAATTCCCGAAGGCGAAACTTTGACGATTAATTCAGGAGCTCGCGTACATTTTCATGAAAATTCAGGAATTATCGTTGGAAATGGAGGCAGTTTAAAAATTAATGGAACCGTTTCTAACACAACCGCTCTAGAAAACGAAGTTGTTTTTGAAGGCGATCGATTGGAACCAGGATTTGCTGACACTCCCGGACAATGGGGATTAATTTGGTTGAGCCAAGGCAGTATCAACAATGAAATTAATCACTTGACCCTGAAAAATGCAACGGTAGGATTATTCGTGTCATCGGTTGAAAATACTACCAGCACCACTTTAAAAATCAACAATTCTCAAATTTATAACTCGGCAAACGTGGGAATATTAGCCCGAACAGCAAAAATTGAAGGAAGTAATTTAGTAATAAATTCTGCTGGACAAGCTAGTTTAGCCTGTACCGAAGGAGGCGATTATTCATTCAAACACTGTACTTTTAATAACAATTGGCAAAGTTCAAAACAAGTCGCAGTACTGATTTCGAATTATAAAACTATCGATGAGGTAATTACTAACCTTACATTAAACAAAGCGGAATTTGACAATTGCATTATTTATGGTAGCAACCAAGTCGAAGTGCTGTTAGATAAAAAAACAGGAAGTCCTTTTAATTATGAATTCAACAACTGTTTAGTGAAATTTAATGATGCTGGAACTAACTTAAATGGTAATGCACTTTATGATGTAATTCGGAACCAACAAAACGGAATTATCAAAAATAAAGACCCAAAATTCTTCTCGATAAATCAAAACCTATTGAACATTGATTCAACTTCCCCTGCTGTTGCAAAAGGAAGTGCTACTTATTTAGTGCCAATGGATATTTTGGGGGTAACGAGAACTCTACCACCAGACATTGGAGCCTATCAAAATGCACCATTTCCAGAATAATAGGAAAAAAAATTTATTCTTTGTGCATTGCGATTTTTAAAGTAAATTTGCAAAAAACAACAACAATACCTACAAAAAAATGATTCACTTCTTCGGAAACCAAACCAATACGGTTTTTGCTGTTCAATCGCAAAACGAACTTTCTGCTCAAGACCTATCAAAATTAAATTGGCTTTTTGGCAACTCTAATAAAATAGAAAAATCCGTTCTAAATACAATTGGAACGGATTTTTTTGTTGGACCAAGAGCCACAATGATAACACCTTGGAGCACGAATGCAGTAGAAATTACTCAAAATATGGGAATTTCAGGTATTGTTCGAATTGAAGAATTTCAAATAGTAACCGCCGATTTCACCGATTTTGACCCGATGCTTTCTCAAAAATATGTAGAACTCCATCAAGAGCTTTTTACCATAAATATTCAACCAGAAGCCATACTTGAAATCGATGATATTGCAAGTTACAACCAATCGGAAGGATTGTCATTGAGTCAAGAAGAAGTGGATTATTTAAAGAGTGTTTCACTAAAAATTGGTAGAAAACTCACCGATTCAGAAGTCTTTGGTTTTTCTCAAGCCAATTCAGAACACTGCCGACACAAAATTTTCAACGGAACATTTGTAATCGATGGAGAAGAAATGCCTTCTTCCCTATTCAAATTAATTAAGAAAACTTCTGCAGAAAATCCAAACGATATTGTTTCTGCCTATAAAGATAATGTGGCCTTTATTAAAGGACCGCGTGTACAACAATTTGCACCAAAAAGCGCAGACCAACCTGATTTTTATGAAACCAAAGAATTTGATTCTGTCATTTCATTAAAAGCAGAAACACATAATTTCCCAACTACTGTTGAACCTTTTAACGGAGCAGCAACGGGTTCGGGAGGAGAAATTCGGGATCGATTAGCTGGGGGTCAAGGGTCGCTTCCACTAGCAGGAACGGCGGTTTACATGACTTCTTATTCTCGTTTGTCTGAAAATAAACCTTGGGAAAACGGCATGGCAGAACGAAAATGGCTCTACCAAACTCCCATGGATATTTTAATAAAAGCCTCAAACGGAGCTTCTGATTTTGGAAATAAATTTGGACAACCCTTGATTACAGGATCAGTTTTAACTTTCGAACACGAGGAAAATAACCGCAAATTAGGTTACGACAAAGTCATTATGCAAGCGGGTGGAATTGGGTACGGTAAATTAGACCAAGCCATCAAGAAAAAGCCACAAGCAGGTGATAAAATCGTGATTTTAGGGGGTGACAATTATAGAATCGGAATGGGTGGCGCCGCAGTTTCATCAGCAGATACTGGTGCTTTCAGTACTGGAATTGAATTAAATGCCATTCAGCGTTCCAATCCAGAAATGCAAAAAAGAGCCGCAAATGCCATTCGTGGATTGGTAGAAAGTGACTTAAATCCGATTGTTTCTATTCATGATCACGGCGCTGGTGGACATTTAAATTGCCTATCCGAATTAATCGAAGAAACGGGAGGTTTGATAGATTTAGACAAATTACCTATTGGAGATCCAACGCTTTCTGCAAAGGAAATTATTGGAAACGAATCTCAAGAAAGAATGGGATTGGTTATAGCTCAAAAAGACATTGAATTACTTCAAAAAATAGCCGACAGAGAACGTTCGCCAATGTACCAAGTGGGTGACGTTACCGATAACAATCGCTTTACTTTTGAATCCAAAACTACAGGGCAAAAACCAATGGATTTTGCGTTGGAAGACTTTTTCGGAAGTTCGCCTAAAACTGTCATTACGGATACAACTGTTGTGACAAATTATGCTGAATTAAACTATTCGCAAGATAAAATTACGACCTATTTAGAGCAAGTTTTACAGTTGGAAGCCGTAGCTTGTAAAGATTGGTTGACCAACAAAGTAGACCGTTGTGTGGGCGGAAAAGTAGCCAAACAACAATGTGCAGGTCAGTTACAATTGCCATTGAATAATTGTGGCGTAATGGCTTTAGATTACTCAGGAAAAGAAGGAATTGCAACTTCCATCGGGCACTCCCCTATTGCGTCATTAATTGACCCCGTAGCAGGAACAAGAACCGCGATTGCTGAAGCGTTATCCAACATTGTTTGGGCACCTATAAAAGACGGAATAAACGGACTTTCATTGTCTGCCAATTGGATGTGGGCGTGTAAAAACGAAGGCGAAGACGCTCGTTTGTATGCTGCCGTAAAAAGTTGTTCGGATTTTGCAATCGAATTGGGAATCAATATTCCAACAGGAAAAGATTCGCTTTCGATGAAACAGAAATATTCAAATGACGAAGTAATTGCACCGGGAACGGTAATTATTTCAGCGGGCGGAAATTGTATTGACATTAAAAAAGTAGTGGAACCCGTTTTGAAATTTAATAGCGATGGAATTCCTAATGGTTCAATTTATTACATCAATTTATCTCAAGATGGTTATAAATTAGGTGGAACATCGTTTGCCCAACTTTTGAATGCCATTGGAACAGAAACGCCAACAATAACCGACGCCAATTTCTTTAAAAAAGCGTTCAATTCAATTCAGGAGTTGATTTTAGAAGACCAAATTATTGCAGGACACGACATCGGAAGTGGCGGTTTGATTACCACGCTATTGGAAATGTGTTTTGCAGATGTGAACTTGGGAGCAACGATTGATTTTTCAGCTTTTGAAGAAAAAGACCTTGTTAAAATCTTATTTTCAGAAAATATCGGACTGGTATTCCAAGCAAAAAATGATGCTGTTGTGGAAGGTAAATTACAATCCAATGGCGTTGCTTTTCATAAAATAGGAAACGTGACAAATGAAGCTACTTTAGTCGTGGATAATTTAACATTAGACATTCCTACCTACAGAGACATTTGGTACCACACCTCTTATTTATTAGACCAAAAGCAAACCAAAAACGGAATGGCGCAAGCGCGTTTTGAGAATTATAAAAAACAGCCTTTGCACTATACATTTCCAACACATTTTACAGGGAAGCTGCCTAAACTAGATCTTTCAAAACCGCGACCGAAAGCAGCAATTATTCGCGAAAAAGGAAGTAATTCTGAGCGCGAAATGGCCAACGCAATGTACTTAGCAGGTTTTGATGTCAAAGACGTTCACATGACCGATTTGATTTCTGGACGTGAAAACCTCGAGGAAATTCAGTTCATAGGTGCGGTGGGAGGATTCTCCAATTCAGATGTTTTAGGATCTGCCAAAGGTTGGGCTGGAGCCTTCTTATACAACGAAAAAGCAAAAACGGCACTTGACAATTTCTTCAAAAGAGAGGATACGTTGTCTGTGGGGATTTGTAATGGATGCCAATTGTTTATGGAATTAGAAGTCATCCATCCAGAGCACGAAGTTCACGGAAAAATGAAAAACAACACGTCGAACAAACACGAAAGCGGATTTACTTCTGTGACCATTCAGGAGAATAATTCGGTGATGTTATCGACCTTGGCTGGAAGCACTTTGGGAGTTTGGATTTCGCATGGCGAAGGAAAATTTCAGTTGCCTTTAGCAGAAGAAAATTATAATATCGTTTCTAAATATACGTATGCTGATTATCCTGCCAATCCAAATGGTTCCGATTATAACACCGCCATGCTTTGCGACAAAACAGGAAGACATTTGGTGATGATGCCACACATTGAGCGTTCCACTTTTCAATGGAATTGGGCTAATTACCCAAAAGATAGAAACGATGAAGTTTCGCCTTGGCACGAAGCATTTGTGAATGCAAGAAAGTGGATTGAAAATAAGTAACTCATTGCTAAATTTTTTATTTTGGGCGCGCCCTCGTTTACATCATTACGGGGCACGAATCACTGGCTCGATAAACTCGGTCGGGCTGTACGCTACAATCTTTGTTTCATTTCATTCCACAAAGGATTTTCGCTGCCATCCCTCGCGCAAACTTGAAATTAAAGAATTGTAATTTTAGATTTCTAAAAGCACTGAATTCCACGTTACAAATAAAAAGTCCTTAGACAATTTGTAATAAGTAATTACTATATTTGAACTACTAACGCAAGCGAGTAGCGACAATCTCCTTGGACTTGGGTTAATAGGCACTACTGGGTTGCGTCTATATACAAGTTAT
>JBIHZQ010000111.1:0-5634 GCA_044231345.1 Flavobacterium sp. | reverse complement strand
TTTAAAGAAATAACAAAATGAAAAAATTAGTTTTTAGTTTAGCTTTTATTGCTACAATTTTCACAGGATGTTCAACGGATGACGATGAAACACCTACTCCAATCGTTCCCGTAGTTGGTGAAATTACCGGTGATTTAACAGTAAACAAAACATACGCTTATGGTACGTACACCTTAAAAGGAATTGTAAAAATTCAATCTGGTGTGACGATTACTTTTGATGCAGGATCAACCATTACCTCTGATGCAACGAGCGGAGTAGACGCGCTTGTAGTATTAAATGGTGGAAAATTAATCATGAATGGAACTGCTGCAGAACCAATCGTTATGACAGAACTATCTAAAACTCCAGGTTCTTGGGGCGGAATTATCATGTATGGTGATGCACCAATAGTAGGTGCTGCTGGAGTAGCCACTGCTACATCAGAAGATGGATTAGCTTTGCCATATGGTGGAACAAATGCAATGCACAATGGAGGTTCACTAAAATACGTACGAGTAGAATATGCTGGTAAAAAAATTACGGACGGAACTAGCGAAATGAATGGATTTTCATTCTATTCCGTAGGTTCAGGAACTACATTAGAAAATTTGGTTTCTTATAAAGGAGCTGATGATGGTTTTGAATTTTATGGTGGAACAGTTAACTTGAAAAATGCTATTTCTTTCGGAAATTTTGATGATTCATTTGATTGGCAAGACGGATGGAGAGGCCAAGATAGTACTAACTGGTATGCCTATCAAACGGGAACTGGAAATTTTGGAATGGAAGTAGAATGTAAAAGTTTTAACAATGCTTTTTTTCCAAAAGTTACTAATATTACTCTAAAAAGAGCAACAGCTACATTAACTGAAAATGCCTCAATCGAATATGATGCCATCCAATTTAAAAAAGAAGGAAACGGCGATTTTAGCAACATATTAATTGATGGTTATTCAGCAACTGGTGCTGTAGCTGTAAGGATTCAAGATGCTGCTACCAATACAAATCAAGTGAATGGAAACAAAATTAAATTAACAAATGTAAAAATAAATGGCGGAACTACTTCTATTGGAGCAGGGGCTGTATCATTTACTGTTGCATTTCCATCTGGTCAATTCACAACTAGTACTACTGCAACTGGAGCTGCCTTAACATCAGGAGCTTGGTCAACGGTTACTGGGGTTAGTTTGCTACAATAATCTATAAAATATCAAAACTTTGAAGCGCCTCATGTAAGAGGCGCTTTTTTTGGCATGTGTTTTGAGAATAAATTTGTATCTTTACCTACGATTTATAAAGCTGATGAAAAACTACTTTTATATTGCCACTTTTTTCCTTTGTTTTCTGTCCATAGATACTATGGCTCAGGAAACCAAAGCGCAATCTAAAAATCAAGACCTTTTGATTGAAGGTTTGAGTTTTTATCCAAATCCTGTGAGTAATGGTAAAATATACCTTACTTCTAAATCAACTTCAGAAAAAGAAATTACTATTTTTGATGTACTTGGCAAAAAAGTATTGCAAACTTTGTTAAACTCTAAAGAGTTAAGCGTAGCTGCTTTATCACCTGGCGTCTACATTATTAAAATACGCGAAGGCGAAGCTACCGCCACTAGAAAACTAATTATCAAATAAATACACGCTTATTTTTTTTATATTTAATGTTATTTTTACATTGAATTTTTCTGTAAATGAAAATAGTCGCTATATTTGTATCATAAATTTAAATGGAAAAAAATGAAAAAAATTTACTTTTTACTGTCTTGTCTAATTACGTTATCAAGTTTCGGGCAAATACTTTCAGAGGATTTTAATTATGCAGATGGTGCTTTACTTACAGCTAATGGCTGGTCAGCATTTAGTGGCGCAAATACAAATCCAATAGATGTTGGAGCGTCTAATGGTTTAATTTATGCAGGATATTCTGGAACAACTGGAATTACAGGAGTAATAGCTGGAAATGCAGCAAAACTCGACAATACTGGAGAGGACGTACAGAAAGTTTTCACTGCAGTTACAACGGGAACATTATATTACTCATTTTTGATTAATGTTACGGATGGAACAACTGGATATTTTGCTGGATTAAACACAACAGGTACGAATTTTGGAAATAGAATTTATGTAAAACCATCAACTACACCTAATAAAATAAACTTTGGAATTTCAAATACTTCAACTGCTACTTATGGCACAACAGACTTTGATATTAACACAACATACTTAATCATCGTTAAATATGATGTTAGCACTTCAGGGGCTAATAGTCTATGGATAAAGCAATCCGAAGTTCCTGCTAGTGAAATTGCTGCTGGAGCGCCTGAAATAACAACAACAAATTCAGGTTCTGCTACAATATCTGCTTTCTTTTTGAGACAGCCTGCAACAGCACAAAATATAACAATAGATGGCTTACGGATTTATTCTACTTGGTTTGGCGCTACCCCTTGTGCTTTAACATTAGCAACTGAAACAACAACTTGTGATGCTATTACTTTAAATATTGATACCTACAGCGCTTCCATACCTTTTACTGGTGGGGGAACAGCATCATATACTATGAGTACTACTTCTGGAACAATTAGTGGAGATAATCCTTCAACAACTGCTACTGGAAACATTATTATTTCCGGAGTAACCGAGGGAACAAGCAACTCTTTAACTATTTCTGGAGGCTGTAATATTGTAAAAACAATTTCAGCTCCAGAATGTAAACCAATTAATCCCTTACCTTATAATGAATCATTTCCATACACTGTTGGAAATACTATCGGTTCAGAACAAAAATGGATTAATCTATTTACTGGTGACGATGTTCTAGTTTCTTCAGGAAGTTTATCTTACACTGGAATTACTTCTACTGGAAATTCAATCTCCTTTGTTGGGGCTGGAAAAGATCCTTTTACACCATTTACAACAGTAACAAGTGGAACTGTCTATGCCTCTTTTTTATTCAGCGTAACCAGTATGAGTAATGTGACAGTAGATCTTACAGAAACGTATTTTGCTTCGTTAACTGATGATTTAAAGGGATATTTAGCACGAATATTCATAAAAAAATCTGGAACGCAGTACCTAATAGGTTTTGACAACGCAGCTACCACAACCAATTATGACACTACACTAAGAAATGTTGGCGATGTTATTTATGTAGTTCTTTCTTATGATTTTGCTACTAATTCATTAAAAGCATGGATAAACCCTACTGTAGCTGCTTTTAACGCAACGAATCCAACACTAGTAAACACTCCAATACTTATTTCCCCGGCAACTTCATTTGTAAATATTGGTGGGTTTGTGTTACGACAAGGAGACGACAACAAAACTCCCGCAATCGTTTTTGACGAATTAAAAGTCGGAACTACTTATGCAGATTTGGGCGTTACATTAGCTACTGAACAAAATGAAATTGATGGTTTAAAAGTATATCCAAATCCAGTTGCAAATGGCATGTTACATGTTGAAACTGCTTCAAATTTAGAACGATCAATAGTGATGTTTGATGTATTAGGGAAAAAAGTTTTCAGTACTACTACTGATGACACAATCTTAAATGTTGCCTCCCTAAAAAGCGGTGTTTATATCCTAAAAATTACTGAAGCTGGAAAAACAGCTACAAGAAAAGTAATTATCAAATAAAGAACTACTACCCTATTTAAAAACTCCAATTGAAAAGTTGGAGTTTTTTTTATTTAATTACCTTTGTAAAAAATACTTCTTGATTACAAAATCCGACATAGTTACCATTACCAATCAAAAGCAATTTGAAAAAATAGCATTGAAAATATTTCGCTATCAATATGATAGTAATTTTGTGTATCAAGAATTTTGTCGGTTTCTGAATATCGAAAAAAACAAGGTGAAGTCCCTGGCTCAAATTCCGTTTTTGCCCATTCAATTTTTTAAAAGTCATTGCGTTATTTCAGGTGAAAAAAATAACCCCATAGTGTTTACTAGTAGTGGTACAACGGGGGTAACCACCAGCAAGCATTTTGTTTCCGACATTTCACTCTATGAAGAAAGTTATCGCAGAGGGTTCTCTGAATTTTATGGAACTATTGAAGACTATGTAGTATTGGCTGTGCTTCCATCTTATTTAGAACGTGAAGGTTCGTCATTAATATACATGGTCGATGACTTGATAAAGAAAACCAACAACCCAGATAGTGGCTTCTATCTTAACAATTATGAAGCATTAGTTGAAAAATTAGTTCGCTTAGATCATTCAGGCAAGAACGTCCTATTAATTGGAGTTACTTATGCCTTATTGGACATAGTCGAGCAATACTCCTTTCAATTAAAAAACACAATAATTATGGAAACCGGGGGCATGAAAGGCAAACGTAAAGAATCGATTCGGGAAGAACTCCATGAAAAACTTTGTAAAGGTTTTGGTGTTTCAGCCATTCACTCTGAATACGGTATGACCGAATTGTTATCTCAAGCCTACTCCTTTGGAAATGGAATATTTGAGTGTCCGCCATGGATGCAAATTCACATCAGAGATACAGAAGACGCCCTCACCTACGTTTCTGATGGAAAAACTGGAGGAATTAACGTAATTGATTTAGCCAACCTCAACTCATGCTCCTTTATTGCTACTCAAGATTTAGGTAAAAAAAATCCCAATATGACTTTCGAAGTGCTTGGACGATTTGACAATTCTGATATCAGGGGGTGCAATTTAATGGTGATTTAATTCATACTATACGCTGTTTTTTTTCGTTGTATTAATAAATTAATAGCCATGAAAACAGTTTATATTTTCCTCTACTTGTTCTCACTTCACACTTTCGGTCAAAATGAAAAATTAGATATTAAAATAATTTCTATAACTTATAAGGATTCTATCCCATCAGAAAGAACTTACAATATTACTTATCAATTAGAAAATCTTTCTAAAAATTCTATTTCTTTTTTTTTGAACACAAGAGGTCTAAATTCTATGAATATTGGCTCTATGAATAACAAACCAATTTATAAAATACTTCAAAATGATACAATTATCAATCTTGACTTTGTACTTAGTGAAAATAAAAAATCGGAAGAAATTGCTTTCATGAAAGCTCTAAAAATAAAAAGAGAAAAAGAAACTAATTTTAATATAAACAGAGGAGAAATTGAAAATGAAAATTTAGACTCAATACTAACCATTTTCGGAAACAAAAGAAAAAATTATTTTGAAAAACTATCAAAAGAGAAGAATTTATCTCTAATGAAAAATTTAATTAGTCTCAATTCTAAAGAAACAAAAACAATCACTAAGCAACTGTTTTGGGATAAAAACAGATATACAAAAAATGAAGAAAACGAATACTATATAGATGAAGGATCAAATCACTATTTTGAAATTACCCTAATATTATTAAAAAACGAATTTAAAGAACAACTTACCATTAATCAATATAACCAAATAACATCCGATGCAAATTTTATAAATGCTGTCATTACTTCCAATAAATATAAAATTGATTTTTCTGAATAAAATCCGAGATTTACTTACTGTTAAGCCATCCATGTCAACCCTATTAAACCACTCTCACTACAAAATAATTTTTCTTCCCGCTTTGTAATAATACAAATTGGTTATTGATTAAATTTTGTTCCGTTAGCACAAAATCTTCAGTGACTTTTTCTTTATTTACTGATATT